>DXWR01000001.1 GCA_019416775.1 Oscillospiraceae bacterium
GCCGCTGTAGTAGCGGAAGTCAATAACATAAACATCCTGATAATGGTCCACCAAGAAGGGTACAAAAGCGTTGCCATAGGAGTCCTTCACCACCACAGCGGAACTGCCGTCGGTAATAGCGGGATTATGGATTTCTTCAAAAGGCTGATCCCCGGCAATGAAGCAGTTGTATTTCGAGCTGCTGTTCCAAGTGGAGACATCGGCGATGATCCGATAGTTTTCCAATACTGTGCCGTCAGCCTGATGGGCAGTGAGAGTTTTCACCCCGTTGGGTTCATAGGCAATCACGGTATCCGGATTGGCCGCCAAGGAGGGCGCCTGGTTGCTGCTGGCATACATGGTCCCCAGGAAGTTGTTAAAGGTCAGGGTGTTGAAGCTGTCCAGGTTGTGGGAAGCAATGCCCTTTGCCTGGCAGAAATCGGTGTAGGTGTAGTACGCTCCCAGCGCCGTCCAGTGGTGGTCGGTGCGGAAATAGAGGTACTCATCCTGATGGCTGCGCAGGGTATCGAAGGGGTCCACCTTCACAATTCCCCCATCCATCCGGGAGAACAGGTAGTCGATAGCGTCATCTTCATGGCTCCAGTTCATCTCATCCAGCACTTCATCGGAAAAGTCAATGCCGTACGCCAAAGGCGCCAGAATAGAATACACATTGGAGCTTGGGCTGGCTGCCTTAATATTGTCGTAATAGGCATTGAGGATGGCGGCATAGCGGTCGGAATTTTCCTGGCCGAAGTAGTACAGACTGTACGCCCGATCTCCGGAAAGGTACACACTGCCGGCGGATTCCGGCGGCGCCTGAATGGCTCCATCCACCGTAGTGGCAGGCGGCACCGGCTCCACCGTTTCCTCCAATTCCGCCCGGGAGGCGTTGCTGGAAGTGGCATCGGGAATCTCTTCCGCCACCTGATGCTGGCCAAACATCTGCTCCGTTTGGATGCCGTAAAGGCCTTTAAAGTAGGTGTTGGCGGTCATCAAGCCTTCCCGCCAGGGATAGGTGTCAGCATACCAAGTGTCTACCTGGGAAAAATAGCTGCCGTCCCAAAAAGACGCTGGAGTAAAAGCAGGAAATTTCGTCAGCTCTCGTTTTTCCAAATCGGAGGTAGTGGGGCGGAAAAACCAAAGCAATCCTACCACAAAGAAAACAATCATAGTGAGGAAAAACACAACCCGCTTCCAAAAATCCACTTTATTGCGAAGCAATATCTGCTTCTTTTTTGCAGTTTGTTGTTTCATGTCACATTACCTCGTCCATGCTTAGAACTGAAAATACAGGAAAGGATTATAGCTGTCACCCACCAAAGCCATGGCAGAGAGCACCAACAGACCTGCCGGGAGCAGCACATCAAACACCGCCAAACCCTTTGCAATCACCGGATGACGATCGCCTTGATATTGGAACAGCCGGTGAAGGTAGCGACCAATAGGAGTACAGGCAATGGCGCAGAAAATCAGGAAGAAGCAGTTATTCAGCCAATTCAGTCCCACTGCCGGACTGGTGAAACCGGCTCCGGTGCCGCCGAAGATCCCTTGCAGCACCGTCCCCAACATTCCCAGATCGGTAAAACGGAACAGCAGCCAACTGAAGTACACCACAATCAATAACAGGACATGGTTAATTGGTTTGCAGCGGTGCAGAGGACTTTTCAGCCAGAACAGCTTTTCCAGCACCAAAAACACAAAGAAGTACAGACCCCAAAGGATATAATTCCAGCTGGCGCCATGCCAAACACCGGTGAGCAGCCAGACTACGAACAAATTAAAAATCTGCCGGGGCAATCCTCTGCGGTTGCCTCCTAGGGGAATGTACACATAATCCCGGAAGAAACTGCTCAACGAAATATGCCACCGCCGCCAAAACTCGGTGACAGAATCGGCGATGTAGGGATAGTTGAAGTTTTCCTTATAGTGGAAACCGCTCATCAGTCCCATGCCGATGGCCATATCGGAATAGGCGGAGAAGTCCAGGTAGATCTGGAACATATAGCACAATCCTCCCAGCAGCAGCCCGGCGGAAGGGGTGGTTTGCAGCACCTGGAGATTGTCCAGCGGAAGCAGACTGTCTGCCAAAGCGGCGCAGGAATTAGCCAATACTGCTTTTTTAGCCAAGCCGATGCAAAACCGAGTAATGCCCCGGCTGACTTCGCTGGAGCGGATGCGCCGGTGAAGAATCTCATCGTTCACATCCTTATACCGGATAATGGGGCCGGCCACGCACTGATGGAACAGCCCGGCGTAAAGCAGAAGCATCCAGTATTTCTTCTGAGCCCGTACCTCACCTCGGTACACATCGATCACATAGCTGATCAGCTGAAAGGTGTAGAAGGAAATGCCGATGGGCAGGACGATCTGGGGAATGATGGTGGGAAAACCGGTGAGGAACTGCAGGTTTTCGCAGATAAAGCCGGTGTATTTGAAAAATACCAGCAACCCCAAGGACAGAATCAAGGTCAGAACCAAAAAGAATTTCCGCCGCTTTTGATTGGGGGCGCAATCCAACAGTCGAGCACCCAGCCAACAGATGAACACCATTCCCATCAGCAGCAGCAAAAAACGGGGACCGCCCCAACCATAGAACACTAACGAAAAGATCAGCAATGCAACGTTTTGCGCCTTGGTGGTGCGGCAAAATCGAATGGTAAGCAAATTCAGCACCAAGAACAAAAACACAAACAGCATACTGGAAAAAACCATGGCGGAGACCTCGCACTTTCTTTCAAAAATAAGGAGTTCCCGGAGGATACTTCCGGAAACTATGGCTTCATTCTACCATACCCGTTTTGCGGTTTCAATGGCAAAATAACGATTTGGCACGGTTTATGGAAACTGCCTGATTTCTCAATTTAGCTTTTGTGCAGGTTGGGATACAAATTGTAACAGGCTGTTGCAGACTGTCATTCCCTATGTATTTTCTGTCATTATTTTATTATTTTTCTGATGCAAAAGAGATTTATGGCAAAAAATAGCAAATTTTTGGAATCCTGCGGTTCTCTGTAAAGGTCATTTCCTTGTGGAATCAGAAAAGATTTTCTCTATGAATAAGCCACGGCTTGAAGGCAGTAACCCGGCTTAACAGGCCGGGTTTAAAACGTCTGTGAAACGAAAAAGCGTTTCCCGCAAGTACAGGAAACGCTCTTTGTAATGAAGCCGGCAATTAATCCAATTCCAAAGCTCCGGTATACAGTTGATAGTAGGTGCCTTTTTGAGCCAAGAGCTGTTCGTGATCGCCCCGTTCGATGATCCGTCCGTGATCCAACACCATAATGGCATCGGAATTGCGGATGGTGGAGAGCCGGTGAGCGATAACGAACACCGTACGGCCTTTCATCAATTCGTCCATCCCCTGCTGCACCAACGCTTCGGTACGAGTGTCGATGGAGGAAGTAGCTTCGTCCAAAATCAACACCGGCGGATCGGCAATGGCCGCACGAGCGATGGCCAAAAGCTGACGCTGGCCCTGGCTGAGCTGTTGACCATCGTCGGAAAGGATGGTCTCATAACCCATGGGCAGACGGGTGATAAACTGGTCGGCGTTGGCTAATTTGGCTGCGGCAATCACATCTTCGTCGGTGGCGTCCAACCGGCCGTAGCGGATGTTTTCCCGGATGGAACCGGTAAACAGGTGGGTATCCTGGAGCACCATGCCCAAACTGCGGCGGAGATCCTTCAAGCAAATTTTGTTGATGTTGATGTTGTCATAACGGATCTTGCCGTCAGCAATGGTGTAAAACCGATTGATCAAATTGGTAATGGTGGTTTTCCCAGCGCCGGTGGAACCTACAAAAGCGATCTTCTGCCCCGGTTTGGCGTAAAGGTCGATGTTGTGGAGCACAAGATGATCCGGGTTATAACCAAAGCTCATATCAAAGAACCGCACATCGCCGGTGAGCTTGCTGTAGGTGACGCTGCCGTCAGCTTTGTGAGGATGACGCCAAGCCCATAGTCCGGTGCGCTGGGGCACTTCGGTGATATTGCCGTTTTCGTCCTCTTGGGCGTTGACCAAAGTGACATAGCCTTCGTCCACTTCAGGCGTTTCGTCCATCATCCGGAAAATCCGTTCCGCACCGGCTAAAGCCATAATCACCGCATTGGCCTGCTGGCTGATCTGTCCGAAAGGCTGGGTGAAGCTGCGGGTATATTGCAAGAAGCTGGCCAAATTGCCCAAGCTCAATGCAGTGAGGCCGCTGATGGACATAGCCCCGCCTATAATAGCGGCCAATACATAAAGCAGATATCCCAGATTGTTGATCACCGGCATGATGATGTTGGAGTAATAGTTTGCCTTGGTGGCGCTGTCGCACAGCTTGCCGTTGATCTGTTCAAAGTCCTCTTCCGCAGCTTCTTCGTGGCAAAATACCTTGACTACCTTTTGGCCCGCCATCATTTCTTCCACAAAGCCGTCCAAAGTACCCAGATCTTGTTGTTGGGACACAAAGAACTTGCCGCTTCGGCCTGCAATATACTTTGTTAGCAGCAACATGACAATGACCATAACCACCGCCAGCAAGGACAGAGGCAGGCTGATGGTAAGCATGGCGATAAAGGTGGTGATCACACTGATGCTGGCAGCTAAAATTTGAGGGATGGCGATGCTGATCATCTGCCGGAGGGTATCAGTGTCGTTGGTATAAAGGCTCATGATTTCACCACGAGCATGAGTGTCAAAATAAGAAATGGGCAGAGTCTGCATGTGTTCAAACATTTCGTCCCGAACCCGTTTCAACACGCCCTGGCCGATGTTAACCATCAACCGGTTGTACACAAAAGAAGTAGCCACGCCGATGTAGTAGATCACCAACATGAGAACGATAGACTGAAACAGAATGGTGAGGTCGGGAGATTGCTGTTGAGCCAGAGGAGTGATCACACTGTCGATAAGATAACCCAAAAGCAACGGACCTGCCATACCACAAATAGAGCTGACAATGATGGAGAGCAGCACGATGACAAACTGAACCCGATAGGTTCCACTGACGTATTTCATCAGCCGGAGCGCGGTTTTCATGGGGCTTTCTGCACCCTTTTTCATTGGTGCTTTACTCATGTTCTTCCGCCTCCTTTCCTCCCTGAGATTCATAAACTTCCCGGTAAATCTTGTTGGTCTTCAAAAGATTGGCCGGGGTATCAAAAGCGTCTACCCGACCGTTATCCAATACGATCACCCGGTCGGCATTTTCCACCGAGTTGATCCGTTGAGCAATGATCAGCTTGGTGGTGCCGGGAATTTCCTCAGCGAAGGCCTTGCGGATCAAAGCGTCGGTGCGGGTATCCACCGCGCTGGTGGAGTCGTCCAAAATCAAGATTTTCGGATGAGCCAGCAGAGCCCGAGCGATACACAGACGCTGTTTCTGGCCGCCAGAAACGTTGCTGCCTCCCTGTTCAATGTGGGTGTCATAGCCATCCGGGAAGCCTTGAATAAATTCGTCAGCCTGGGCCAATTGACAGGCATGAACAATCTCCTCGTCGGTGGCGTCCGGCTTACCCCAGCGCAGGTTATCTTTGATGGAACCGGCAAACAGCACGTTCTTTTGCAGCACCATAGCCACCTGCTTGCGCAAGGCTTCCAGACCGTACTGCCGCACATCAATGCCGCCTACCAACACACTGCCTTCGGTAGCATCGTAAAGCCGGGGAATCAACTGCACCAATGTAGATTTCGCACTGCCGGTGCCGCCGATGATGCCGATGGTTTCGCCGGATTTAATATGGAGATCAACCCCAGTCAGAGCCAATTTATCCTTTTCTCCGATGTAGCTGAAGTTCACATGATTAAAATCGATGGAACCATTGGGTACTTCTTGAACGGGTTCGGCGGGATCTTTCAAAGCACTCTCTTCATCCAGTACTTCCACAATCCGCTCCGCACTGGTACGGGCCATGATGATCATCACAAACACCATGGACAGCATCATCAAGCTGGACAGGATCTGGGTGGCGTAGGTCATCTGGCTCAGGAGCTGACCGGTAGTGAAGTCTCCGGCAATGATCTGTTGTCCACCCAGCAGGCAGATCAGGGTGATGCAGGTGTACATGGCAAACATCATCAAGGGAGTGTTCATGCACACCAGCTTTTCCGCCGAGACAAATAAGTTGTATACCCGGTCGGAAATCCGGTGGAATTTCTTGTTTTCATGATCCTCCCGAACGTAGGCCTTTACCACCCGCATGGCGGTGACGTTTTCCTGAACCACACGGTTCAAGCTGTCGTAGCTGCGGAATACCTTTTCAAACCGGGGATGGGCCTTCCAGGCAATCCAGAACAGGCCGGCGCCCAGCACCGGAATGGCCACCAAATAAATCAGGCTCAGTTCCGCATTCAACTGAATGGAAAAAATCACCGCAAAGATCAGCATAATGGGGCCGCGCACTGCCACCCGAACAATCATCATAAACGCCATCTGAACGTTGGTGATGTCTGTGGTGAGTCGGGTCACCAAGCTGGCATTGGAAAATTTGTCGATGTTGGTAAAGGAATATTGTTGAATCCGGGCAAACATATCCTTACGCAGATTCTTGGCGAAGCCGGCACTGGCCTTTGCAGCAAACCGTCCGGAAAGAACGCCGAAAATCAGGGACAAGATGGATGCCAGCACCAATACAATGCCCATTTTCCAGATGTAATCCAAATCTCCGCCGGAGCCGTTGTCGATGCCGTTGTCAATGATAGAGGCCATCAATAGGGGAATCAGCACTTC
>DXWR01000010.1 GCA_019416775.1 Oscillospiraceae bacterium
ATTTGACTTGTAAAAAACTCCCGGTACTAAAAGCGTACCGGGAGAAAAATTTAATTATCCTGCTAAATTCAGCACCATATATTGAACACCAATATACAATACAAAATACAATATCAGCAAAATGGGGATCAATACCTTTAATACACCGCCCCGCTTTTGAATTAACTGGCTATGACGGGTGATGTCCGGCTCATTTTCCTTGATGCCGTTGATTTTCTTTTTGGCAAAAATATAGTAGAGCCGATTGGTAAATAGACAAAGAATCACATTCAGCGCAATAGAGATAAAACTGGCGATCATGCTCATATTAGAAACAACATCAGGATTAAACATCATCGCTGTTTCATCTTGGGTGATAGCAAATTGGACTACATCTATCATATACAGTAATGTGGGTAAGCCAAGCAAAAGCTCCATGCAAAGCAATAATGCCCCCCACAAATACATTTTGCGGTAAAGGAAATAAAATCCATTGAAGAAAAATGCCGCAAAATTGGGAATTACCTTTTTTCCCTGGGCGAAAAACTTAAACCGAGGAAGAAAATAATGGGTGCTCTGTCCCACAAACAAAGCGTAATCGGTGACGGCAATGTCGTCCAGCTTTTCTTCCGGATTCATTCCCGCAAAGGGAGAAAAGCCGTTAGAACCGTATCCTCGAGCCTGTCTACCAGGCCCAGGTCCAAACCCGCCATCCATATTTTGTCCTGTCCCGGGCTGGTCATAAGGAGAATCTTGAAAACCATATCCAGGAGGCTGACCAAAGGGAGATCCTCCCGGGTATCCACCATTTTGCTGATAGTATTGCCGGCGATACTGTTTGGAGGCGTCGCTCTGCAGCGGTGCGCCGCAGTTGACGCAGAATACCCCGCTGATGGGGTTTTCTTCTCCGCAATTCGGGCAGCGGCAGGTGGCTTCTGAATGGGAAGATTGATTGCTACTGGAACCATCCGGCCGCCAATTTTCATGGAGCCGGTGCAATTCCGGAAAACAACAGCTCCCCCGTTTTTGGATGCACTCTTTGTGATAGGGTGCACCGCACTCGGGACACACTGCGATTTCCCTTCCGTCTTCCAGCGGTTTTCCGCAGATTGGACAATTAATACCGTGATACTGTTCCATTTGCATTGCCTTTCTCGAATCCATCAAAACTAAAAGAAATAGGATAAATTCCTGTTCTCTCCGAAAATATAGCTTTATTATAGCATAGATTTCATGTCGTTTCAACGGAACGAGTGTTAATTTTTCGTGTATAGGATTGTGTTATAACAGCTTGTCCAGCAAGGAGTGCAAATCATTCCCGGTCTCTGCCAGATAGTCCGGATGCAGGGGAAGGAGCTGTTCTTTTGAGCGAAATCCCCAGGCACAGCTGATGCTGATTAAGCCGGCATTTTTGGCTGTCTTGATGTCCACGTCTGAATCTCCCGCATAAGCTCCTTTGGCGTCCTTGGGGATTTGCAGCTGTTCCATCAAATAGAAAAGGGCTTCCGGATTGGGTTTGGTGGGAAATCGATCGGTTTGCCCCAGCATTGCATCGAAGCTTCCTGCCGGGTAGCACGCTTCCAGGATTTTGGGGACAAACTCATTTGGCTTATTGGTCAGTACTGCAATTTTAACTCCCGCCTGTCTTAGCATTGCCACTGCTTCCGGCACACCGGGATAAGGCCGGACATGGTCGGTACAGTGACCGGCATAATAGACGTTAAATCCCTGGTGCAGGCGGTGGATCAGATCAGGGTCTTCCCTGCCGCAAGCCCGTTTCAACAGCAGCACTACCCCGTTCCCCACAAACTTCCGGGTCTGTTCCAGGGTGATTTGCGGCAGCCCTTCCTGGGATAGAGCGTAATTGGTGGCATCGTGCAGATCTTCTAAGGTGTCTGCCAACGTCCCGTCCAGATCAAATCCGATAAAGGCCAGTTTCATAGATGGTTCCTCCCCATTTACTGCAAAGAAACCGGACTGTTTCCAGCCCGGCTTTGTATCTTACTGTTCGTCGTAAAATGCGTCGTGAATGGCGCGGACGGCTTCTTTGCTCTTATCCCGATCAATCAAAACACTGATCTTGATTTCCGAAGTGGAAATCATCCGAATGTTGATTTCCTTTTCATACAGAGCTTCAAACATCTTGGCAGCCACACCGGGGTTGGACTGCATACCGGCGCCAACGATGGATACCTTGGACACGGTGTCGTCCACTTCCACGTCTTGGGCGCCAAACAGCTTCTGTTCCCGCTTCAAGCATTCCACTGCGGCATCTTTTTGAGAGATGGGCACCGTCAAGCTGATGTCCTTGGTGCCGTCGCGGCCGATGGATTGCAGAATAATGTCGATGTTGATTTTGTCCTTTGCCAGCATGGAGAATACCTGGAAGGCAATACCCGGTTTATCCGGAACGCCAATCAGAGCCAGACGAGCTACGTCGTCATCCTTTGCAACACCTTTAATCAACATTTTTTCCACAGCAATGACCTCCTTCACAACAGTACCGGGTTTATCTTCATAACTGGACAGCACTTCCAGCTTCACATTATACTTCTTCGCCATTTCCACGCTGCGGTTGTGCAGCACCTGGGCGCCTAAGCTGGCCAGCTCCAGCATTTCGTCGTAGGAAATTTCGTCCAGCTTTTTGGCGTTGGGGACAATCCGGGGATCAGCGGTATACACACCGTCTACGTCGGTGTAGATCTGGCAGCGATCCGCATGGAGAGCGGCGGCCAGCGCTACCGCACTGGTGTCGGATCCGCCCCGGCCCAGAGTGGTTAAATCGTCGTAGCGGTTTAAGCCTTGGAATCCGGCCACGATCACAATGGTGTGCCGGTCCAGTTCCCGATTCAGTCGTTCCGCTTCAATCCGGCGGATCCGTGCATTGCCGTAATCCGAAGTGGTGACAAATCCAGCCTGCCAGCCGGTCATGCTTACCACCGGGAAGCCTAGCTTTTCAATGGCCATCGCCAACAGAGAAATGGAAATCATTTCCCCGGTGTTCAACAACACGTCCATTTCCCGCTTGCTGGGGTGATCGTTGATTTCCGCTGCCTTGGCAATCAGATCGTCGGTGGTATCGCCCTGTGCGGAAACCACTACCACAACGTCGTTGCCTTTGGCGTAGGTGTCGGTGACAATGCGCGCTACGTTAAAAATGCGTTCGGCATCCTTCACCGAAGTCCCGCCAAATTTCTGTACAATAAGACCCATCTTTCAAGTACCTCCTGCCTTTGTTTCGGTTGGTTATTTACAGCACCACATGAGTGCCCTGGTTGTCGATGGAGAGACGGATGATCCGCCAGCCGGTGAGCCCGTTTTCATCCAAAAAAGCCCGCATTCCCGGCTCAAACCGGTCATTCTCTGCTGAGACAATACTCATCAAGGTAGGACCTGCCCCGCTGACATAGGCGGCGTAAGAGCCCAGCTGATGGCTTTTCTCAAACACTTCCTGGCTGTGAGGAATCAGCTTCATCCGGAAAGGCTGATGCAGCCGGTCGTGGACAGCAATGCGCAGATTTTCATATTTCCCTTGGAGAAGGGATGCGCTAAACAGCGCCGCTCTGGCCAGGTTATATCGGGCGTCCTCGTGGGATACCGTTTTGGGCAGGCAAGCCCGCGCTTTTTCGGTGCTTAACTCAAAGTCAGGCACCACAGCGTAAAAGTCAAGATGGCGGTAAATCTCCTGCTTGGTCCAATATACGTGCTTACCCTCGGAAAAGGCTGCTGTCACAATTCCCCCCAACAAGGCGGGAGTGGTGTTGTCCGGGTGACCTTCGATCTGAGCGGCAATATCCACCAATTCATCGGTGTTAAAAGGGCCGCCCAACAACACGTTGGCGCCGTACAGTCCGCCGATGATGCAGGCCGAAGAACTTCCAAGGCCTCGTGTCATGGGGATGTTATTGGTCTGCCGAATCCGAAGCCCATTCAGAGGCTTTCCGCAGAGATCAAAAAGATACTTGACCGACGTATACACTAGATTCGTTTCGTCAGTAGGAACCTGGGTATCGTCCGCTGAGGAAATTTCCAACCGGTCGCTGGGCTTCAGTTCAATATAGTTGTAAAGGTTGACCGCCAGTCCCAAAGAGTCAAAGCCTGCACCCAGGTTGGCACTGGTGGCCGGAATTTGAATTTTAATCATACTGTCAATCTGTGGCCTTTCAATAATCTAACACCCGAATGGAATTTTTCAGCTGTACACCGTGGGAAGACAGGGCTGCAATCTTGGCATAAAAGTCTTTTTCTACCATTACCGGGGTGATAAAGGCAATTTCGTCTTCCGCTTCTCGGAGATGCTCAATGAAGGTAACCTTTTCAAACTGCCGGTAGATTTTGTTGCGCAAATCCTTGCCCTGGAGGCGCACATAGAAAGCAACACGAGTGGTTTTGTAATCCACCACATAATTTTTCCCATCGTCCACCCAGCTTAAACTGGTCACACAGTCCTTGTTCTTGGCCATGTCGATCATGTCCGCAACCACCGCAGATGCAGTGGCCAGCTTTCCGGCGCCCTGGCCGTAGAACATCACATCGCCAATGGCGTTGCCGCGAACCAAAATGCCGTTAAACACGCCGTTGATCCCCGCCAAGGGGCTTTCCTTAGGAAGCAGCGCCGGGCTGACCATGCAGAGCAGGCCCTCCCCTTCCGGCTTTGCCCGGCCGATCAATTTGATGGAATAGCCTGCTGCGTCTGCGTAGGCCACGTCCCGCAAGGAGATGGAGCTGATACCTTCGGTGTGAACCGCTTCCGGCGCCACGTTTTTGCCGTAAGCCAAATCCGCTAAAATGCAGATTTTCCGGCAGGCGTCATGGCCGTCC
>DXWR01000100.1 GCA_019416775.1 Oscillospiraceae bacterium
CTTTTAGTATGTTTCAAAAAGTTTGAATTGTACAGACCACTTTGCAGCTTTTCCCATCTCAAACCCTCCGGCAAAAAGAAATGGCTACATTTTGTTATTCTTTTTCCGGGAAAGCCCCGAGGATTGTAACCAATTTGGCAACAAAAAAGTTACCGGCACAAACCTTTTTCAGGCCGCACCGGCAACTCTCTTCCATATGATTTACTTTTTCGCTCTCTGCTTGGCACGCTGGACGTTGTCCAGAATGGCCTTGCGGATACGCAGATGATGGGGAGTGACCTCCACCAATTCGTCGTCGTTGATAAATTCCAGGCACTGCTCCAGGCTCATCACCTTGGGGGGGATCAGACGCAGAGCGTCGTCGCTGCCGGAAGCACGGGTATTGGTAAGCTGCTTTTTCTTGCAGACGTTGACCACCAAATCCTCTGCTTTCGGGGACTGGCCCACAACCATGCCCTGGTACACCGGAACACCGGCGCCGATAAACAAGGTACCGCGCTCCTGGGCGTTGTACAGGCCGTAGGTGACGCTTTCTCCCGATTCATAGGCAATCAAGGAACCGGTGGTGCGCTTGGCGATCTCACCCTTGTAGGGCTCGTATCGTTCAAACACCGAGCTCATAATGCCTTCGCCCTTGGTGTCGGTGAGGAATTCGCTCTTGTAACCAAACAGGCCCCGGGAAGGAACCAAAAATTCAATCCGCATCCGGCTGCCCTGGGGAGTCATGTGCTGAAGCTCACCCTTCCGGGTACCCATCTTTTCCATGACAGCGCCCATGTATTCTTCCGGCACGTCCACCACCAGCCGTTCAATGGGCTCGCACTGTTTGCCGTTGATAGTGCGGAACAGCACACGAGGAGTGCTGACCTGAAGTTCATATCCTTCCCGGCGCATATTCTCAATCAGAACGGAAAGGTGCATCTCGCCCCGGCCGGAAACAATGAATTTATCGGTGCTGTCGGTTTCTTCTACCCGCAAGGATACGTCCCGGAGCAGTTCCTTCATCAGCCGTTCCCGGAGCTGCCGAGAGGTGACGTACTTACCGTCCTGGCCAGCAAAGGGAGAATCGTTCACTGAGAAGGTCATTTCCACGGTGGGCTGGCTGATCTGCACAAACTCTACCGGATCCACATCATTGGGATCGCAGAGGGTGTCCCCGATGGTCAAGTCGTCAATACCGGAGATGCAGACGATGTCCCCGATGGTCGCTTCGGTGCAGGGTACCCGCTTCAAGGATTCGATCTGATACATATTTACCACTTTGCTCTTGTAGCGGCGCTTGGGGTTGTGGTAGTCACAGACCATCACTTCCTGATTCTGGCGGAGCGTACCCCGGCTGATCCGGCCGATGGCAATCCGGCCCACATAGTCGTTGTAGTCCACCGAAGAAATCAGCATCTGGAAGGGAGCGGTTTCGTCTCCTTCCGGCGCCGGGATGTGTTCCAGAATGGTGTCAAACAAGGGAGTCAAATCGGTGCCCTTCTGATGGTAATCCATGGTGGCGATACCTTCCCGTCCGGAACAGTACACCACTGGGCTGTCCAACTGTTCGTCGGTGGCGTCCAAATCCATCAACAGTTCCAGCACTTCATCCTCCACTTCGTCCAATCGGGCGTCGGGACGGTCGATCTTATTCACCACAATAATGATCTTGTGGCCCAGTTCCAATGCCTTTTGCAGCACAAACCGGGTCTGGGGCATGGTGCCTTCAAAGGAGTCCACCAACAGTAGAACTCCGTCCACCATCTTCAGCACCCGTTCCACTTCTCCGCCAAAGTCGGCGTGACCGGGAGTGTCGATGATATTGATCTTGGTCCCCTTATAATGCACCGACGTGTTTTTCGCTAAAATCGTGATGCCTCGTTCCCGTTCCTGAGCGTTGCTGTCCATGACGCGATCCTGCACTACCTGATTTTCTCGGAAAGCGCCCCCTTGCTTGAGCATTTCATCTACCAAAGTTGTTTTGCCGTGGTCTACGTGAGCCACAATGGCGATATTTCTCAAATCGCTGCGAATCAAGTCCATTCTCCTTTGCACAGGTCTTTAGATAGCTACATTCTTCCTTATTATATCCAATCTCGCATTTTTTTCCATGGTTTTCGGCGGATTTCGTAACAGTGAATAAATTCTTTTTTCTGCCGGCGGTATTGTTTGGCAAAAAAGAGGTTTCCTGACCGTCTTTTATCTTGTCAGTGGATTTTAAATATGATAGAATAAGCTTAACAGGTGGCTGTATCTCCTTCTTTTTGCAGCTGCCCCATTCATCCCGATTTCGTCTTTGACCGCAAGGAGAATGATTATGGAACCCAATGCAAATCAAACCCCAAATTTTCAGCAGCCGGGTCAGCCCTATCAGCAGCCGGGATATCAACCAAACTATTCCCAGCAAACTTACGTGCAGTACCAACAGTACCAGCAGTATCCACCCTATCAACCAGTTAACCAAGCCAAACCCAGCGGAATGGCCATTGCTGCCATGGTGTTGGGCATCTGCTCCATTCTTTTCTCTGCCGGAGTCCTTACCGGTCTGGTCTGCGCCATTTTGGCACTTGTGTTCGCGGGAAAGGTGAAAAAGCAAACGCCGGAAGAACTGCAAAACCCCAATCGCGGATTTATGCTGGCGGCCAAAATCTGCGGCATTGTAGGACTGGTCTTTTCCATCTTGTTCCTTATTCTTTGGATTATCTATGTAATTACCCTTGTGTATATGATCCAGGAAGCTACGCCGTATTTAATGAACGAACTCGCCCCTTACTTGAACGGCAGCATTGACATCCAAATTAGTTCCGCATCCATGCCGTTTTGACAAAGGAGAATATCTATGATGGATCCCTCAGCAGTAGAACACGGCACTCCCA
>DXWR01000101.1 GCA_019416775.1 Oscillospiraceae bacterium
GGATTCCTACCCGGAACTGACCCGGATCCGGCCCGGAGCGCTCTATTCTTCGGAATATTACCAAGAATTGATTCAATATGAACTCCCAACCTGATTTTACCGGGGAAGGCGGATTCTTAAGAAAGTCTTAGGAATTCCGGCCTTCCCTTTTTCGGCGTTCCTTGGTATGATAGAGACAGAGAGATGGGAGGAATCCAAATTGCAGGAAAAGATCTTGGTGGTGGACGACGAAGTGGAAATCGCCGACCTCACCGCCCTCTATTTAAAGAATGAAGAATACCAGGTTACCGTGTGCTACACCGCCGCCGATGCCCGGAACGCCATTGCCCAGGAGCCGTTTGATCTAGCCGTGCTGGACGTCATGCTGCCGGAAGAGGATGGGTTTTCCCTGCTCCGGCGGATCCGGCAGAAGTACAACTACCCGGTGATCATGCTCACCGCCAAAGTGGAGGAAACAGACAAAATCAATGGGCTGAGCCTAGGTGCAGACGACTACGTCACCAAACCCTTCCGGCCCTTGGAGCTGGTGGCCCGAATCAAAGCCCAGCTGCGGCGGTACAAGCGGTACAACACCTCCGCCCCTTCCCTGGAACTCATCGAACTGGGCGGGTTGGCCATCAACACCGCCACCCATGAGTGCACTCTGGACCAACGGCCTTTGTCCTTGACCCCTACAGAGTTTTCCATTCTGGTGATCCTCTGTCAAAACAGAGGCAAGGTGGTCAGTGCGGAAGAGCTGTTCCACCAGATCTGGAAGGACGAATATTTCACCAAAAGCAACAATTCCATTTCCGTCCACATCCGCCATCTTCGGGAAAAAATGGGAGACTGCTTTGAATCTCCCAAATACATCAAAACAGTTTGGGGGTACGGTTACAAAATTGAAGACAATTCGATTTCCCATAGTTAAATTTTTGGTGAGCCTGGGCGCCGCCATCACCGGGTGCTTCTTTTTGGTCTATCTTCTGGACGTCTGGTTCAACGGAGTGGCGGCAACCTTCCTTTACGATAATTTTGTGGGAGTAAATTACTATTACACCGAAACCGGGGAGATGTACACCGCCGAATACATC
>DXWR01000102.1 GCA_019416775.1 Oscillospiraceae bacterium
GGTTGATTTCTCCGAGAAAAAATTCTATAATCGTAACTGTCCAAAGGAGCCGAAACAAACAAAGTCGGTCATTGGACAGGACATCACTTACCGACAAAGCGGATGGTCAATGAAGGGGGTCAACCGCTTTTCCGGGCAACAAAGGAGGTGAGACTGTGGACAGCTTTGTGGAAGAACTGCTGGATCGAATTAACTGCGCCACGGTGTTGGAATTTCCCATTGGCAGCGTCACCATTACCCTAAAAGAATCGGTTGTGATTTCTTGGGGCATCATTGTGGTGGTTGCGCTGTTATCCTTCTTGTTGACCCGCCATTTATCGGTAGACAAACCGGGCAAAGCCCAGCTATTGCTGGAATCTTTGATCGCCTGGCTGGAGAATATGTTTGATGGCCTGCTGGGAGAGCGAGGCAAACGGTACACCCCGTATATGATTACGGTGATTATCTATATTGGATTTGCAAACCTCTCGCCGCTGCTTGGCTTCAAACCTCCCACAAAGGACTTAAATGTGACAGCGGCTCTGGCAATTATGAGCATCATACTCATTGAATACGCCGGAATCCGAGCCAATGGCATAGGCGGATGGACCAAGAGTTTCGCAAAACCCATTGCCATTATGGTACCCATCAATATTTTAGAGGTATTCATTCGTCCGCTTTCTCTGTGTATGCGGTTGTTCGGCAATATTGCCGGCGGTTTTGTAATTATGGAACTCATCAATTGCCTGTGCAAATTTGTGATTCCGATTCCCTTCAGCTTATTCTTTGACGTCTTTGACGGTCTGATCCAGGCTTACATTTTCTGTATGCTGACTTCCCTTTTTACCAGCGAACAGATCGGCGAAGAAGCACCGCCTAAGCGCAGGCGGAAAGCAAAAAAAGCGCAAGTAAAAGCATAATAATGAGAAAAAGCTACTAAAAGAAACGAAAGGAGTTCTCAATCATGGAAGGACTTATTGCAATTGGTGCAGCGATTGCCGCTCTGGCCGGTATCGGCGGCGGTGTTGGTATTGGTATTGCCACTGGCAAAGCTTGTGACGCTGTGGCTCGTCAGCCCGAAGCGGACAGCAAAATCACCAAAACTTTGCTTTTGGGTGCCGCTCTGGCAGAAGCGACGGCAATTTACGGCCTGGTCGTGGCCTTGGTCATCCTGTTCGTGGTGTAATGAGGATGCGTTTCACTTTTAACAGAAAGGACAGGTGGAGCAGATGCTGAGTATTGATCTATGGAGTATTCTGGCGACCATCGTCAACATTCTGGTTTTGTGTTTAGTGGTCAGGTTCTTTCTGCTTAAGCCCATCCATAACATCTGGAAGCGCCGGCAGGATCTCATCGACGGACAGCTGCAAAACGCCAGCGACACCCAGGCAAAGGCCAACGAGTTAAAAGCTGAGTATGAAGAAAAGCTTTCCGGCGCTAAAGAAACCTCCCAGCAGATGGTGGAACAAGCCAAGGCAGATGCCAAGGCGGAATACGACCGCATCCTGCAGGAAGCCGATGAAAAGGCTTCCCGTATGCTGGACGACGCCAAAAAGAGCATCGATTTGGAACGGGAAAAATCCCTTCGGCAAGCGGAAGGTCAGATCGCCGCTTTGGCTGTAGATGCCGCCGCCAAGATGATGGGGCAGACAGCCAACGAAAAACACAACCAGGAACTGTACAACCAGTTCTTAGCTCAGGCAGGTGATACCCTTGACGAAAGTGACTCCAACCGCGGTTAATTACGCAGAAGCCTTATATGAGCTGAAGATTCCCCTTACTGCTGTCCAGACGGCGGAAGAGATTTTCAGCGGCAATCCTCAGCTGCGAAAGGCGCTGGAAAACCCCGTGGTATCGCAAGGGGAAAAAGACGCCTTGATCCCTCGGATCTTTCCCAAGGAAAGCGTCAACCTGCTTCGGGTACTGAGCAGCCATGGCTGCATCCGGCTGCTCAGCCAGGTGCGGCAGGCTTATGAGGACTTAATCCGGCAAAAGAATCAGGTGCTGCGGGCTACTTTGACCTGCGTAACCCCGCCGGATGCCCCAACGCAGAAGCGGCTGACAGAGTTTATCCGCAAAAAACATCACGCCAACGAGGTGGAATTGGACATCGTCCAGGATCCCTCGCTGGTAGGGGGCTTTATTCTCTCTTGCGGCGATTCCATCTATGACTGGAGTCTATCCGGGCGAATCCAGAGAATGAAGCAGACATTGACCCGGAGGTGAATTTTTTGAGTACCATCAGTTCAGACCAGATCATTTCGATCTTAAAAGAAGAAATTAAAAACTACGATTTGCTCACCGGCGAACAGGAAACCGGTACCGTCATCTCCGTGGGAGACGGCGTGGCCACCATCTACGGCATGGACCACGCGGAATACGGCGAGATCGTAGTCTTTGAAGACGGCACCAAAGGGATGGTGCAGACCATTCGCCAAAACGAGATCAGCTGCATTTTGTTTGGCAAAGACACCGACATTCAGGAGGGCACCAAAGTTTCCCGGACCAAGCGCCGGGCCGGCATCCCGGTGGGAGAAGGTTTCTTGGGCCGGGTGGTCAATGCCTTGGGCGCTCCCATCGACGGCAAAGGAGACATCCAAGCCGCCGACTACCGTCCCATTGAAAACGACGCACCCCGGATTATGGACCGGAAATCGGTGGATACCCCGATGGAAACCGGTATTTTGGCCATCGACTCCATGTTCCCCATCGGCCGCGGCCAGCGGGAACTGATCATCGGCGACCGTCAAACCGGGAAAACTTCCATTGCGGTGGACGCCATCTTAAACCAAAAGGGCAAAGACATGATCTGCATCTATGTTGCCATCGGCCAAAAGGCCAGCACCATTGCCCAGATCGTCAACACCTTGAGCCAAAACGGCGCCATGGATTACAGCATCGTGCTGGCAGCGACCGCTTCCGAGCCTGCCCCGGTGCAGTATGTGGCCCCCTATTCCGGCACTGCCTTGGCAGAATACTTTATGTACCAAGGCAAGGACGTGCTGATCGTTTACGACGACCTTTCCAAGCACGCGGTGGCTTACCGTGCTTTGAGCCTGCTGCTGGAACGCAGCCCCGGACGGGAAGCTTATCCCGGCGACGTGTTTTATCTCCACTCCCGTTTGCTGGAACGGTCCAGCCGTTTGAGCGACGAACTGGGCGGCGGTTCCATTACCGCCCTGCCTATCATTGAAACCCAGGCCGGCGACGTATCCGCCTACATCCCCACCAACGTGATTTCCATCACCGACGGCCAGATCTTCCTGGAAAGCGATTTGTTCTTCTCCGGTATGCGGCCTGCGGTGAATGTGGGCTTGTCGGTGTCCCGTGTGGGCGGCGCCGCCCAGAGCAAGGCAATGAAAAAGGCGTCCGGCAGCATCCGAATTGACCTGGCCCAGTACCGGGAAATGGAGTCCTTTACTCAGTTCTCCTCCGACCTGGACGCCACCACCAAGGAGCAGCTGCAATACGGCCAAGGCTTGATGGAGCTGCTGAAACAGCCCCTGGCCCATCCGCTGAGTATGCCCCAGCAGGTCATTACTCTTTGCGTTGCCTGCAATAAGGTGATGCTGGACATTCCCGTAGAACGGATCAAGGGCTTCCAGGAAAGTTTGCTTCGGTTCTTCGACACCCAGCATCCGGAAATCATTCAGGAACTGGACGAGAAAAAGGTGTTGACTCCTGAATTAACCCAGACCATCCTGGAGCTGGCCAAAGAATTTAAGGACAGGTGGTAACCGATGGCCAACACCAGAGAAATCAAAAGCCGGATGAAGAGCATTCAGGACACCATGAAGATCACCAACGCCATGTATATGATCTCGTCCTCCAAGCTCAAAAAGGCGAAGGATAACTTGGCCCACACCGAGCCTTATTTCTACAACCTTCAGTGGGCCATTGCCCGAATCATGCGGCACATTCCCGACGTGCAGAGTCCCTACTTTATTGACGACCATCTGGACATCCCTCCGGAAAAAGAACGGGTGGGGTACATTGTGGTCACCGCCGACAAAGGTTTGGCGGGAAGCTACAACCACAACGTCATCAAGCTGGTGGAGCAGCGGCTGCAGCGTCCGGGAGAAAAAACCTTCTTCATTGTAGGGGAACTGGGCCGGCAGTACTTTAACCATGCCGGAATCCCCATTGAGGAACAGTTCCACTACACGGTGCAGAATCCCACCTTGGGCCGTACCCGCACCATTGCGGAACGGGTTATGGAGTACTACACCCAGGGCAAACTGGACCGGGTGTATATCATCTACACCAAAATGATCAACAGTATGTCCTCCCAGCCGGAATTGATCCGTTTGCTGCCCTTACGGAAAGCGGATTACCTGCCTAAGATCATGGACCTAAAGGGCGCTCCCGGTGAATTGGTGGATATGCTTCCCTCCCCGGAAGAGCTATTGGACCACATTGTGAAAAACACTGTGGCAGGCTTTATCTACAGCGCTCTGGTGGAAAGCTACGCCAGCGAGCAGAATGCCCGTATGTTGGCCATGCAGTCCGCCACCGACAGCGCAAAAGAGATGCTCAAAGACCTGAACATCGTGCTCAACCGGGTGCGTCAAGCCAGCATCACCCAGGAGATTACCGAAGTGATCAGCGGCGCCAGGGCGCAAAAGAACAAGAAGTGAGAGGAGGTTTCCTCACATTCTGTGAGAATCGGATATGGAATTGAAAGGTAAAATTGTCCAGGTGATGGGGCCTGTGGTGGACGTGCATTTTGAGGGAGACAAGCTTCCCAAAATCAAGGACGCCCTGACCGTCAATCTGGACGGAAAACGCCTGGTGATGGAAGTTGCCCAGCATACCGGCAACCATGTGGTGCGCTGCATCATGCTGGCTTCCAGCGAAGGGCTGTACCGGGATATGGAGGTCACTGCCACCGGCGCCGGTATTTCGGTACCGGTTGGAGAAAAGACCCTGGGACGGTTGTTTAACGTCTTGGGGGACACCATGGACGGCGGTTCTTCCCTGGACAGCGAAGAACACTGGGTCATTCACCGGGATCCTCCCTCCTTTGAGGATCAGAGCCCGGTGGTGGAAATCCTGGAAACCGGCATCAAGGTCATCGACCTGCTGGCCCCCTACGCTAAGGGCGGTAAAATCGGCTTGTTCGGCGGCGCCGGCGTAGGTAAAACCGTGCTCATCCAGGAGCTCATCCGCAACATCGCCACCGAACACGGCGGTTACTCCATCTTCACCGGCGTCGGGGAACGTTCTCGGGAAGGCAACGACCTGTGGACAGAAATGAAGGAATCCGGCGTATTGGAAAAAACCGCATTGGTCTTCGGCCAGATGAACGAGCCTCCCGGAGCCCGTATGCGGGTAGCGGAAACCGGTTTGACCATGGCGGAATATTTCCGTGACCGGGAACACCAAAACGTGCTGTTGTTCATCGACAACATCTTCCGTTTTGTGCAGGCCGGTTCCGAAGTTTCCGCTTTGCTGGGCCGGATGCCTTCTGCGGTAGGTTATCAGCCCACCCTGGCCACCGAAATGGGCGAACTCCAGGAACGGATCGCCTCCACCAAAAACGGTTCCGTCACCTCGGTTCAGGCCGTTTACGTGCCCGCCGACGACTTGACCGACCCTGCCCCTGCCACCACCTTTGCTCACCTGGACGCCACCACCGTGCTGTCCCGTAAAATCGTGGAACAGGGCATCTACCCCGCTGTGGACCCCTTGGAATCCACTTCTCGAATTCTGGAACCCGATGTGGTGGGAGAAGAACACTATCGGGTTGCCCGTCAGGTGCAGGAGATCCTGCAAAAGTACCGGGAACTCCAGGACATCATCGGTATTCTGGGTATGGAGGAACTGTCCGACGAGGACAAGACCACTGTTTACCGTGCCCGTAAGATCCAGCGTTTCCTGTCCCAGCCCTTCCACGTAGCGGAAACCTTTACCGGTGTTCCCGGCAAATATGTGCCGTTAAAGGACACCATCGCCGGGTTTGGCGCCATTGTACGAGGTGAAATGGACGAGTACCCCGAAGCCGCCTTCTTTAATGTAGGTACCATCGAGGACGTGAAGGAAAAGGCGAAACAGCTCACCGGCAACACCAACGCTTAAGGTGCAAGGAGGATTCCCATGCCCAACACGTTTAGTTTGAAGATCGTAGCCACCGACCGAGTGTTCTACGATGGGCGCTGTGAGATGCTCACCGTACCGGCGCTGGATGGAGAATTTACCATGCTGGCCCATCACGAAAACATGGTGATTGCCCTGGACATGGGGGAGCTTCGCTTCCGCAATGAAAAAGGGGAAACCACCACGGCTTTGGTGGGAAGCGGCTTTGCCCAGATGATCCACAATCGGGCATTGGTGCTGGTGGACTCTGCTGTCCGTCCGGAAGAGATCGACGTAGAACGAGCTCGGATCGCCAAAGAACGGGCCGAAGAACAGCTCCGTCAAAAGCAGAGCATGGTGGAATTCCATCATTCTCAGGCCAGCCTGAGCCGTGCTATGGCACGTTTGAAGGAATCCAGCAAATATAAGCGGGAAGGTTACTAATCTTCAACGCAGACAAAAAGATACACCCTGTAAGGCGTTTGATACTCCTTCAGGGTGTTTTTTGTTGGGTTATTCACTGTCTTGCGGCAGATTCTTTTGGAAGATGTACACCAGATCAGTGGTGTATTCCGTAACAGTCTGATTGTCCGAACTGTAAAAAAGAGTGTGCTGCATCTGAGTACCCGCATAGGTGAAGTCGATCTCCAACAGGCCGTCTTCATTTAATTGATCGGCGATGGTGCAGGCCATGGTATTCACCATAATCTCCCCGGTATCGGCGTTCAGCTCGTAGATAGTCACCGTATTGTCCTCACTGATCACCAGATCCAATCCCACATCGGTCAAGGATTCCTGCTGGCCGTCGTTGCTGTCGGTGTTATAGACTGTGAGGATATTCTCAATGCTGTAGTACCCATAAGGAGAATCGGCACCGGTGTCCCGGGCTTCCAAATCCGGCCAATCCACATCGGATTTGGAATAATTTCCCGGCCGCACCTCCGTGAGGGGGACAGAGGAAGTGGAACTGCCTTCACTCTGGCTGACGGCGGAAGAAATCCCTTCCTGGAAGGTGGTGGCGGAAGAGGCCGCTCCCTCCCCAGCACTGCAGCCGGAAAGCACCAGCAGTCCGCTCAAGAATAAGGCAGGCAATAAATATTTGATCTGAGGGTGCTTCAAACAGCATCCTTCCTTTCACAAAAAATTTCAGTTTCTATTCTACCAAGGCAAGCGGTTTTTGTCAAAAGGCTTTGTGATTTTTCAAAATTTCTTAACCAAATCTGAACCCTTTTCTTTACCGAATCTTTCCGTTTTCCTGGTAAAATGTCTTTTGAAAACCAAAAGAGCAGCTGCCCCGAAAGACAACTGCTCAAAACTTTGGTTTTTATATTCGAGAAGGAATCAATACATTCCCATGCCCGGGTTAGCACCTGCGGCAGGAGCCGGATTTTCTTCCGGAATATCCGCAACCAAGCTCTCGGTGGTGAGCACCATACCAGCCACGCTGGCAGCATTCTGCAGTGCGCTCCGGGTTACCTTAGCGGGGTCCACGATACCAGCCGGAATCATGTCCTCGTACACTTCGTTGGCGGCATCATAGCCGTAACCAATTTTACCGGAGGTGAGAATCTTATCGATAATCACGCTGCCTTCCACACCAGCGTTCTTGGCGATCTGACGAACCGGCTCTTCCAGAGCTTTGTAAACAATGCTCATACCGGTCTTTTCGTCGCCGGTGGAAGCATCCATCAGTTCCTTCACTGCGGGCATGGCGTTCAGCAGAGCGGTACCGCCGCCGGCTACAATGCCTTCTTCCACAGCAGCCTTGGTGGCAGCCAGAGCGTCTTCGATGCGCAGCTTCTGTTCCTTCATTTCCACTTCAGTGGCAGCACCGACCTTGATAACAGCAACACCGCCGGCCAGTTTTGCCAGACGTTCCTGGAGCTTTTCACGGTCGAAATCGCTGGTGGTGTTTTCGATCTGAGAACGAATCTGTTCCACACGAGCCTTGATGGCTGCGCTGTCGCCAGCACCGTTGACGATGATGGTGTTTTCCTTGTCAACCTTCACCTGACCAGCACGGCCCAGCATGCTCATGTTGGCATCCTTCAGCTGCAGGCCCACTTCCTCGCTGATTACAGTGCCGCCGGTGAGGATTGCAATATCCTGGAGCATTTCCTTGCGGCGGTCACCAAAGCCGGGAGCCTTTACGCCAACCACAGTGAAGGTGCCGCGCAGACGGTTGAGGATCAAGGTGGAGAGAGCTTCGCCTTCGATGTCCTCTGCGATGATGCACAGCTTCTGGCCGGTCTTGACGATCTCTTCCAACAGAGGCAGGATTTCTTGGATGTTGGAGATCTTCTTATCGGTAATCAGCACCAGAGCATCGTCCAGCACTGCTTCCATCTTTTCGGTATCGGTGGCCATATAAGGAGAAATATAACCACGGTCAAACTGCATACCTTCCACCACTTCGCTGTAGGTTTCCGCAGTTTTGGATTCTTCCAGAGTGATTACACCGTCCGCAGTGACCTTTTCCATGGCGTCGGCAATCAGTTTGCCCACTTCTTCATCCCCGGCAGAAATAGAAGCAACCCGGGCGATGTCCTTGGAACCGGCAACCTGCTGAGAGTTGGCTTTGATGGCTTCCACTGCCACATCCACAGCCTTCTTCATGCCCTTGCGGACTTCCATGGGATTGGCGCCGGCAGCTACGTTCTTCATGCCTTCCCGAACCAGAGCCTGGGCCAGCAAAGTAGCGGTGGTGGTGCCGTCACCGGCGTTGTCGTTGGTCTTAATCGCCACTTCCTTCACCAGTTGAGCGCCCATGTTTTCAAAGGCGTCTTCCAGCTCGATTTCCTTGGCGATGGTAACACCGTCATTGGTAATCAGGGGAGCGCCGTACTTCTTATCCAGCACTACGTTGCGGCCTTTGGGGCCCAGGGTAATTTTTACGGTGTTGGCCAGCTTATCAATACCGGCCTGCAATGCTTTTCTGGCTTCTTCGCCATAAATAATATTCTTAGCCATAATCCAGATTCATCCTTTCTTACGTTGGGCTACCGAAGAATTAGTCTTCCACCGTAGCCAAAATTTCGCTCTGCTTCAAGATGGTATATTCTTCGCCGTCCACCTTTACCTGGGTGCCGGCGTACTTGCTCATCAATACTTTGTCGCCCACTTTGAGCTCCATTTTCACTTCCTTGCCATCTACCATACCGCCGGGGCCCACTGCCACGACTTCCGCCATCTGAGGCTTTTCCTGGGCAGATTCGGTGAGGATAATGCCGCCTGCGGTGGTTTCTTCTGCTTTGCACATTTTAATGACCACACGGTCGCCTAAAGGTTTGATCGTCATACTCAAAACACCCTTTCACAAAAGTAACCTTAGCACTCCTTTTGCCTGAGTGCTAACTGTATACTATTGTAGCCCTTTTCCCAAGAATTTCAAGACCTTTTTTCGGTGAAATCGTAAACAAATTTTGAACAGTAAAGGGAAAATCAAACAATATCTTTCTTCTTGTCAATTTTTTGTAAACAGGGAAAATTTTCCTGTTTTCCCACCTTGAAATATGATACAATGGGCATAACAGTTTTGAAATCCGGGGCTCCTTTTCCCAGGCATGGGAACGGCCCGGCTTGGCATAAGATTTTCCGCGGGTTTTCCGCTTGCATTACCTTAGATACAAAGGAGAGAACAACCATGTCTGACGCAGACACATCCCTCGCCGGGCTGACTCAGCAGCAGGTAGCCCAACGGGTGGAACAGGGACAGACCAACCTGACCCAAACCGTCCCCACCAAATCGGTGAAACGGATCATCCGGGACAATATCTGCACCCTGTTTAACTTAATCAACGTGATCCTGGCGGTGCTGGTCATTGCAGTGGGGTCCTACAAAAACGTGCTGTTTATGGGGGTCATTCTCTGCAACACCGCCATCGGCATTTTCCAGGAGATCCGGGCCAAGCGCACGGTAGACCGGCTCAGCTTGATTTCCGCCCCCAAAGCCCATGTCCTCCGGGACGGCGCCTTGATTCAGCTTCCCATGGAGGAACTGGTGCTGGACGACATTATGGTGCTGGAGGCAGGCCAGCAGGTCGGGGCAGACTGCGTGCTGCTGGAAGGAAACTGCGAGATGGACGAAAGCCTCCTTACCGGGGAAAGCGACCCTATTCACAAAGCCCCGGGGGAGGAGCTGCTCAGCGGCAGCATTGTGGTCAGCGGAAAAGGATACGCCCGGATCAACCGAGTGGGCAAGGAAAGTTATGCCGCTAAAATCCTAGGGGATGTGAAATACATCAAAAAGCCCCACTCCGAAATTATGGTGGCCATCAACCAGATCTTAAAGGTGATTGGTATCGGCATTATCCCCGTGGGATTGCTGCTCTTCGGCAAATCCCTGTTTTTTACCGACGCGGACTTTTCTTTAGCCATTGTCTCCACCGTTGCCGCCCTGATCGGCATGATTCCGGAAGGTCTGGTGCTGCTTACCAGCGTGGTGCTGGCGGTCAGCGTCATCCGCCTTTCCCGGCACAAAACCCTGGTGCAGGAATTGTACTGCATTGAAACCCTGGCCCGAGTGGACACCCTCTGCCTGGACAAAACCGGCACCATCACCGAAGGGCGGCTGGATGTCAAGGAACTGGTTCCCTTACCCGGCCACACCATGGAAGAACTGGAGGAAATCAGCCGGTTTTTGCTCTCCAACCTTCAAGACAACAACCCCACTTATCTGGCCATGTCCCATCGGTTTGGCGACGGCACTCCCCTGCCGGGAGCGGTGGTAGTGCCCTTTTCTTCCGCCCGAAAGTGGAGCGGCGTCTATCACTCCGCTTACGGCACCTGCTGCATGGGTGCGGGACAGTTCTTGCTGGGAGAGGACTACGAAGCCATCCGGCCACAGGTAGAGTGGTACTCCCAAAAGGGCTATCGGGTCATTACCCTGGTGAGAAGCCCCCTTCCCTTCCGGGAACAACAGCTGCCGGGAGAACTTACTCCCATCGGCTTAGTGGTAATCCGAGATGTGATCCGAAAAGAAGCGCCGGACACTCTGCGCTACTTTAAAGAACAAGGGGTGGACATCAAAATTATTTCCGGCGACGACCCGGTGACGGTGAGCCAGGTGGCCCGCCGGGCAGGGCTGGAACACTGGGATTTAGCGGCCGATGCCACCAAACTGGACACCCCCGAAAAACTGGCTCAGGCAGCCCAGACCTGTCAAGTCTTTGGACGGGTCACGCCCCGGCAGAAATTGGAGCTGGTGCAGCTGCTGAAAAGCCAGGGGCACACCGTGGCCATGACCGGAGACGGGGTCAACGATGTTTTGGCGCTGCGGGAAGCCGACTGCTCCATTGCCATGGCCCAGGGCAGCGACGCCGCCCGGAACGTATCCCAACTGGTGCTGCTGGACTCCAACTTTGCCTCCATGCCCAAAGTGGTGGCAGAGGGGCGCCGAAGCATCAACAACATCCAGCGCAGCTCCTCTTTGTTCTTAGTCAAAACCATCTTTTCCGCCATATTGGCAGTGCTGTTCCTGTTTTTGCCGGTGACCTATCCCTATGTGCCCATCCAGCTCACCATGATCAACGCCTTGACCATCGGCGCTCCCAGCTTCATTTTGGCGCTGGAACCCAACCGGGAACGAATTCAGGGCCGGTTCATCTACAATGTGATCTGCCGCTCCATTCCCGGCGCCTTGACTGTAGTCATCGGAGTGGCGCTGGTACAGCTGGGCTATCTGTTTGAATTGGATTTCAACATGGTCTCCACCATGACGGCGGTATACACCGGCGTTGCAGAATTGGCCGTACTGTTCTGGGTCTGCAAGCCCTTTAACGGCCTGCGGATTGCTTTGTATGTGGTGATGAGCTTGGGCTTTGTACTGGGCATTACCCTTCCCTTTACCGGAGATCTGTTCAGCTTCTACTCCTTTGATTGGATCCACCTTTGGACGTTGGTTCCCTTTGCTGCGGCAGCTTGGGCCATGATGTGGGGATTTGGAAAACTGACCCGCCGAACCATTCAAAGGATCGAGCAACACGGAGAACAAAAACGGGCCAAAAGCCATGCTTAATTGGACGTCTCGCTTCCCACCACACATTTTTAAAAGATAACAAAACCAATATGGAGGAGAACGCCGCTGTTCTCCTCATTTTGATTTTTCCAGATGATCTGCGGCATCTTTTTAGGAAACCGAAAGGAAATCCCCGGATTTTTCGAGAAATTGTGTGCATTTTGCCCTGTGGTCTGTTATAATGAAGAAAAGCAGGTTTGGGTTGCTGCAAAAAGAAATCCTGCATTCCTGTTTTCCCTAGAAAAGACACGGTCTGCTCCAATCAAAATCCAAGCAGGCCCCAAGATACGCGTTTGTATGCGGAAAATACACGCAGCCGAAAGCCATGCTGCAACTCAAAAGGAGGCCTTTGCCAATGAAACCGATCTTCGTGATTGGCCATAAAAACCCGGATACCGACTCCATCTGTTCGGCCATCTGCTACGCCAATTTAAAGCAAAAGATCACCGGCGACACCTACATCGCCTGCCGGGCCGGAGCAGTCAATAACGAAACCAAGTATGTTTTGGATTCCTTCGGGGTAGAAGAGCCCCAGTTGGTGCAGTCTCTGGAACCCCGGGTGGCAGATGTACAGTACCGGAAGGTGGAGGGCATCAACCGCCGGGTTTCCTTAAAACGGGCTTGGGAACATATGCGGGACAATCAAATCCAAACCATTCCGGTGTTGACCAAATGGGGGCAGCTCAAAGGTATCGTCACCCTGGGGGACGTGGCCCGGTTTTACATGGAGGACCAGGGCGCCAGCGCTTTGGCCGAGGCCAAAACCAGTTACCGCAACATTGTGGATACCCTGAAAGGGGAAATGATTGTAGGCGATCCCGACGCCTACTTCACCCAGGGCAAGGTGGTGGTTGCCGCCGCCAACCCGGATGTGATGGAGGATTACATCGGCGAGCACGACATGGTCATTCTGGGCAACCGCTACGAGGGCCAGCTCAGCGCCATTGAAATGAAGGCAGGTTGCATCGTGGTCTGCTTGGGAAGTCAGGTTTCCAAAAGCATTCAAAAACTGGCGGAAGAAGCGGGCTGCACCGTGATCTGCTCTCCCCTGGACACCTACACCTGCGCCAAACTCATCAACCAAGCGGTACCGGTGCGCCATGTCATGCGGACCGATGACATCATCTATTTCCGGGAAAGCCATTTGGTTTCGGATGTAAAGTCCACCGTGTCCAAACTGCGCATTCGCTATTATCCTGTCCTCAATGAGGCAGGCCGCTATGTGGGAATGCTGTCCCAGCGCAACTTGTTGGACATTGAACGGCAGCGGGTAATCCTGGTGGACCACAACGAACAGGGCCAGGCGGTGGACGGCATCAAGGACACCGAAGTGATTGAAATTATCGACCACCACCGCATCGACCCGGTGGAAACCATGAACCCCATTTATTTCCGCAACCAGCCCTTAGGCTGCACCGCCACCATTGTCACCATGATGTACCAGGAAAACGGCGTGGAAATCTCCCCCACTATCGCCGGGCTGCTCTGTTCCGCCATCCTTTCCGACACCCTGATGTTCCGCTCCCCCACCTGCACTCCTGTGGACGAAGCTATGGCTAAAAATCTGGCTAAAATTGCCGGCATTGACATCGAAAAGCACGCTTCCGCCATGTTCAGCGCTGCTTCCCAATTAGAGGACAAAACCCCCGACGAAATCTTCCATCTGGATTGCAAGCGGTTCCAGTGCTCGGATAAATCCATCGCCGTCGCCCAGGTAACCGGTATGAGCAAAGACGAGCTTCAACGGGTGAAGGAAGAGATGCTGCCCTATTTGCAGCAGACCCTCCCCAGTTCCGGAATGGATATGCTGTATCTGATGCTCACCAACATTTTGGAGCAGTCCACCGAACTGCTTTTTGTGGGCAGCGGCGCCAAGGACACCGTGGCAACGGCATTCCCTACCCTGAATTGCCTGGAAAACAGCATCCTTCTGCCGGGAGTGGTCAGCCGCAAAAAGCAGCTCATCGGCCCCTTGATGTCTGCCATTGAAGCCAACGGGGAATAAATCAAAAATAAAATCAAACAGCTCACCAGGAAAACCAAGGAGAAAGGGAAATGCTTTCTCTCGGATTCACAGGTGAGCTGTTTTTTTCTATTTTTTGAAGCGATGCCGGCTTTACTTTTTCTTCCGCTTTGCAACATCAGTTCCGCCGAACACAGCCGACATTTCCATCCGATCCAACCCATCGTCCAATGCCTTGACCTCTTCTTGGGTCAGCTTTACTTGGGCGGCTCCTAAGTTTTCCGCCATCCGTTGAGGCTTGCGGGTGCCTGGAATGGGGACGATCCAGGGCTTTTTACAGAGCATCCAAGCCATGGAAATTTGAGCGGGAGTGGCGTTTTTCTGCTGTGCTATGGTTTCAAGCAGGTAGAGCAGCTGCTGATTCTGCTCCACCGCCTCATCGGTAAACTGAGGCATTCCAGCGCGGTAATCGGTTTTGGCGTCAAAATGTGCTCCCTTTCCATAACGTCCGGTAAGAAATCCATTGGCCATCGGAGAAAATGCAACCAAACCTACTCCCAATTCCTCCAGCACCGGGAACAACGATTCATAATGCCGGGCCATCATGGAATAGCGGTTTTGCACTGCCGTGACCGGACAGACAGCGTGAGCCCGGCGGAGATATTCTTCGTTTGCTTCCGAAATGCCCCAGTGGGTGATCTTCCCTTCCCGGATCAGATCCGCCATCATCCCGGCCACCTCTTCGGGTGGGACGGCAGGGTCAATGCGATGCTGAAAATACAGGTCAATGTGATCCACCTTCAGCCGCTTCAACGATTCTTCCACTGATTTTCGAATGGTTTCCGGCCGGGAATCCGGAATCAAGGGAAGGGGTACTTTCCCGCTGTCAAAATCAAACCGCAGACCAAATTTAGTGGCAATCACCACGTGATCCCTATAGGGTGCCAAGGCCTCCCCCACCAAACGTTCATTGACGTGGGGGTCTTCCGGGGTTCCGTAAACTTCCGCCGTGTCGAAAAAAGTATATCCCAGCTCTACCGCCTGCCGCAGCAGTCTGACGGTTTCTTTTTCCTCTGTGGGCGCACCATAGGCGTGGGAAAACCCCATGCACCCCAACCCAACAGCGGAAACCTTTAAATCCTTTCCCAATATTCTGGTATTCATCCTAGCAACTTCCTTTCACAAGATCAGTTGAATTTTTTGTTGATGCTGACCCACAATATTTTCATAAAGTTCCACATTCTTTTCCCAGGCCAACATCGGATCGCTTTTATTATAAAAAAATCGAGACCTCAACAGAAGTCTCGATT
>DXWR01000103.1 GCA_019416775.1 Oscillospiraceae bacterium
GGGTTCACGATCGTTTCGGATATGAAGCGCAAGGTTCAAGTCTTAAAATCGCTTTCGATAGCCAAATAGTTATCATAGAATCACTTTGGCTTTTGGGTATGCTATTGTCAAGATAATCACATGGTTATCGGAGGAACACAATGGGATACTATCCAAGACTGCGGGATCTGCGGGAAGATCAGGATCTGACCCAACGGCAGATTGCGGCCTACCTGGGCATACCCCAACCCCAATATTGCCGGTACGAACAGGGCCTGCGGGACATTCCTTTGGATCTGCTTCTGGATCTGGCGGATTTTTATCACACATCCACCGATTATATTTTGGGCCGCACCAACAATCCCGCGCCCCCTCAGGGGTAGCAAAGAAGAGAAGCGAAACTGCTTTTTCCAGGCAGCACGCTTCTCTTTTTCGCTTAATTACGAATTACCCTTCGTTGATCCAGACCCGCATTTCCCCTTGCTTGCGGTTGCCCCACAGGAAATAAGGCACCGCCTTCACCGGCACCGGTTCGGTTTCCGGGGGCTGATCTCGATAGAGCTGCTTAAAGCTCTTTTCCTTCAGTCCGGTAAATCGCAGAGAGACATAGGAGCCGATGTCCTCGTCTTTTTCATGAGCAGTAACAATTTCAACACTCCGAGGCAGATGCAGCCGGCAGAGGTTTTTGCCGTTGTCCACTGCTTCTAAGCAATACACCAGCGGTCCCCGCATCAGGCAAACCTTTCCTGCATCCTCCCGAACCCGGGGATCGGCATAAACCCGGCGGGGCTTGACGGAAAAGCTGAGAGCCACTTTGTCCCCGTCCTTCCAGTCCCGGGTGAGGTAGCAGTAGCCATCCTTCACCGGCACAGCCATTTCATCCTCGTTAACGGTGAGGGTAAACTCTTTGCACCAGCCGGGAATATGGATGGCCAAGGTGGTGAAGGAGGTGCCGGGTTTCACCTCATAGCTTACCTTCCCTTTCCAGGGATAGGAGGACTGGCTTTTCACCACAGTGCCGTCAGCAGCAGTGTAGCTGCCCCCTAAGTACAGATGGGAGTAAACAGTGGTGTCGTTTTCTCCCCAGGCATATTCTCCCAAGCTCTCCACCAACCGGGCCAGGTTGGGCGGGCAGCAGGCACAGGCGTACCATTTGGGACGGGCTGGGAGAGCGTGCTTGTACTCCGGCCACTTGCCGGACAAGCCGGGGATCACTTCCAGGGGATTGACATAGAAGAACCGGCTGCCGTCCTTCTGCATCCCGCTTAAAATACCGTTGTAGAGGCAGCGCTCCATCACATCGGCGTACTCTCCCTTCACATCCAAAGAGAGCATTTTCCGAGCAAAGAACACCAATCCGATGGCGGCGCAGGTTTCGGCGTAGGCGGTGTCGTTGGGCAGATCGAAATCCTGGGTAAAGGCTTCCCCGTGGGCGGAGGAGCCGATGCCTCCGGTAACGTACATCCGTCGGTGAGTGGCGCTTTCAAACAGCACCCGGCAGGCGGTATACAAGCTCTTATCCCCGGTTTCTGCCGCCAGATCCGCCATGGCGGTGTAGAGATACATAGCCCGGACGCTGTGGCCCACCGCTTCCCGTTGGTCACGGACCGGAGCATAGCTTTGGTTGTATTCGGTGTCTTTGGGATCCATGCCGAAGTGGATCCAGCCCCGCTTGGCAGATTCCTCTTCAAAGAAGTGGGGGTTCTTGCCCCGCTGGTTGATGAAGTAGGCAGACAGGTTCAGATACCGCTTCTCCCCGGTGGCCCGGTAGAGGCGCAACAGGGCCAACTCGATTTCCTCGTGGCCGGGAATCCCTTCCTGCTTGCCTTCTCCGAACCGGGCGTCGATGTGATCCGCCATCCGGCACATCACCTTCAGCAGCTTATCCTTGCCGGTGGCTTCGTAATAGGCCACCGCCGCCTCGATCATGTGGCCGGCGCAATACAGCTCATGGCATTCCTGAAGGTTCTGCCAGCGGTGCTCCGGCTCTTTGATGGTGAAATAGGTATTGAGATAGCCATCAGGCTGCTGGGCCTTTTCAATCAGGTCGATGACAGCATCTGCCCGGGCTTCTAATTTTTCATCCGGTTTCCGTTCCAAGGAGTAAGCCACCGCTTCCAGCCACTTAGCCACGTCGCTGTCCTGGAACACAGTGCCGTAAAACTCCCCTTGGCTCTCCCCGGCGGCGATGCGGAAGTTTTCAATGGCATGGCTCTTTTCCGCACCGGAAACCTTATCGTTGAGGATCTTTTCCTGGTAGGGGATCACCGTGTCGCTGATCAGCTCCTGGATGGGGGTCCAGAAGTTGTCTTTTACCCGGCAGCGCTTCAAGCTGCCCTGGTTCTCCATTTTTTTCATCTTGCATACCTCCCGGCTTTTTGCCGATTATTACTTTTTATTGTAACCGATTTCCCCAAAGGTACACAACCCAAAAAGGTTAGATATTTGTGTGAAAAGGTTAGATGACGAAGAAAATTTCCTGATTTCTTCGGGAAAAAGGGGTGATTTTTTCCGTTATTCCACTTCCGCCGCCACAAAACCCAGGCCGGGGACGGTAAGGGCGTCCTGCTTTGGCAGCTCCCATCCCTGACACAGCAGCACCTGATACCCCTCAAAACCGGACAGCTTTACAGGCGCGGGATCGGGGTTTAAGACCACCAGCAGCTTCCCAGGCTCCACTGCCGGATCGGATAAAGTAAAGGCGATGAGGCAGCCCTCCGTGTCCAAAAAGGTGAGGGCGGAATCAATCTGCTCTTTGCTGCCCAACCGCAGCAAAGGGTGGGCCTTTCGGAAAGCAATCAGGTTCCGGTAAAAATCCCGGTTTTGGCGGACTTCCGGCCGGGACAAAGCCGACCAGGGAATCCAGTTGCGGCCGTCGGTGACGTTGTAGCTGTTGGGGTCGTACCCGCCGTTTCCGTCCTCTTTCGCTAAAAACAACTCTTCCCCTCCCAGCAGAAAAGGCATCCCCTGGCTGAAAAATACCATAGCTGCCGCCAGCTGGTTGGCCGCCCGGAGAAATTCCGGAGACTGATCCGAAAACACTTGGGCCAATTTTCCCCAAAGGGTCAGGTTGTCGTGACAGGAAACAAAATTGACGGCTTGATCCGGCTGGGGGCACCACCAAGCGTTGCCACGGATGCAATCCTTCAGCTGAGGGACAAATTCTTCTTTCCCCGCCAGCCAGCCGCCGGCGGAAGCATCAAATAGGCTTCCCCGCACCCCGTCCCGGAGGGTGTCGTTGAAAAAGCCGAATCCGGGGGTCAGGTCGGAAGTTTCCTGCCCCGCCAAAACAGCCTCCTTTTTGGTCACATCGGAATCCACCTTCCAGCCTTCCCCGTAAAACAGGCAGTTGGGGTTGACCTGCTTGACTCGCTCCATGATGGCATTCACCGTATCGGTGTCCAGCAGGCTGACAATGTCAAATCGAAAACCGTCCAGGTGGTACTCTTTCGCCCAGTATTCGCAGCAGTCCGCCAGATAACGGCGGACCATACTCCGCTCCGAAGCGGTGTCGTTGCCGCACCAGGAGCCGTTGGAGTACACCTTTTTGCCCTTCACCTTCCGGATCCGCGAAAAGTATCCCGGCACCAGCCGGTTAAAGGAAAAGGCTTCGGAATCTGCCACATGGTTGAACACCACGTCCATCACCACCCCGATCCCCCGCTGATGGAGGGCCAGGATAGCCTGTTTCAGTTCCCGCACCCTGGCCCGTCCGTCATAGGGATCGGTGGCATAGCTTCCTTCCGGGGCAAAGTAGTTTTGGGGATCGTAGCCCCAGTTGTAGCCCCCGGTTTCTTCGTCGACGGAACAAAAATCGTACACCGGCATAAGCTGTACATGGGTAACGCCAAGCTGCTCTAAATAATCCAAGCCGGTGGCTTCCCCAAAGGGAGTGACTGTGCCTCCCTCCGCCAAGCCCAGATACTTGCCTTTTTGGCGGATGCCGGAAGCAGGATCGGAGGAAAAATCCTGAATATGGATTTCGTACACCACGGCGTCGGTGGGTCGAGTAACGGCAGCCAGGGGAGCATCCTCCTCCCAGCCGGGAGGATTGGTGCAAGGCGGATCCAGCACCATGCCGCGCCAGCCGTTGACTCCCACCGATTTCGCATAGGGATCTACCGCAAACAGGGTGGTATCCGCCACCTTCACTTCAAAGGCGTAGTACACCCCTGCCAGATTGCCGGGAAGCAGGGCGGAATAAAAGCCTTTGTCTTCCGGTTCCATCTTCCGCCGCTCCATCGGTTCCCCGGCAGGATCTCCGGTGGAATAGAGCAGCAGGGTCACCTGGCTGGCGGTGGGGGCCCACACCCGAAACAGGGTTTGCTGGGGAGTAAACAGGGCGCCCAGTGGACGGGTCAGGTCGGTGTACTTTGCTTCAAATTTTTTGGACGAAAAGGTCCGGCGCATCCCGCCCCGGTCCATGGGGGAGACGGATGATCTTTTTTGCTCCATTTTGGCGTCCTCCTTGGGGTGTTTGGGATAAAGTATACCAGATTTTTCCCCTTCCCACAACTGTTTTCTCCAGGAGAGACTTTTTTCAAAAAGGGGGTTGACAAAGCCACTGGAATCTGGTAAACTGTCTCTTGTCGTCAGCGCAGGAACCGTCCTGCGGCGGCAGAAAATATGGCGACATAGCCAAGTGGTAAGGCATGGGACTGCAACTCCCTGATCATCGGTTCAAATCCGGTTGTCGCCTCCAGGTCGGAGCAAGGTTTGCTTGCTCCGATTTCTTTTTTGTCTAAACAGCACCCTGGACCCTGTTTGAAAGGGACAGGGTGTTTTTTTCTCTCCCCATTCCACCAAAAAACACACCCGTTCCAGCGGTGTGCCAAAACAGGTGTGTGGGTAAAGGAGTGTTTTCCCTTTGGATGGCTGCCAAAGGAGGGAATGAACCAAATAGGTCTCCGGCTTATTCTTTGCGCCGTTTGTGCAGACGCCAGACCGCAAGGGCTGCCAGCAGCAGAGCGCTGCTTCCCACCGCGGTGGAAGCCCAAAGGATATGGTTGGCGGAATCGTCCCCAGTCAGGGGGATGGTGTCGGTGAGCACAGGGCTGCTTTCTTGGGTGACGGTTTGGGTGTCGTCGGTGTCTACCGTGCCGGTACCGCCAGAGGTGGTGGTGCCGTCGGGAGTGGTGGTATCGTCAGGGGTGGTGGGTGTCTCCTGGACGGGTTGCTCCACCGAAACCGTTTCCAGTCCATCGTAGGCGCTGGCCAGAGCGTAGGCCGCCTGGTACACCCCGGAGACATCGGAGGGATCCACCGCTTCGGCAGTCGTCAGGGCATCGGTCAAAGCCAGGTAGCTGGCGGAGGTGTAATCCTCTTCCGGGAGAGCTTCGCTTTCCGCCACCAGTTCGCCCAAAAAGTCATTCAGCTCTTCGTCCGGCAGGGCGGGAAGCAGTTCGGGCTGCTGGCGGATGGAATCCCCGGCGGTCTGCTCATAGCCGTAGGCGATTTCGATCAGGATGGCTTCGTTACCGTAGCTGGAGAACATGGAGATGCCCAAAGGCATTTCTTCGGTGATGCCGTTTTCCGGATCAGCTTCCGCCAAGCCCATGGGAACCATCATTTCCGGCAGACCGGCCACCGGGCCGAATTTGTTCATGTAGGAGGCACCGTTGTTGTTGGTGGCAGAACTGCTGTCGGAATCCTCTTCCAGGCAGGCCACGTCGGTTTGGGAAACATAGATCACGGCGTCGATGTCATTTTCTTCCAGGATTTGGGATACGGTGTTGCGGAAATCCAGCCGGGCCTGCCAGTTGGCCTGATATTCCGGGGTTTGGTTTCCTTCCTCGTCAAACCGGGGGTTGACCAGTTCATCGGTGGGAGTGTTGTAGTAGCTCAAATTGGAGATATAACCCCCGTCCTGAATGATGTCGTAAACGCTGTGCATGGTGGCGTTGTCCCCCAGGGACTGGAAGTATTCGTACATGTCCCACTCAAAGTTGCTGCTTCCGGTGAGGCTGGCGCTGCTCACCGCCCCGTTGAGCTCAAAAATCAGGGAATCGGGCAGTTCTTCGGACAGATCCACCAGCTCCGCACCCCCGGCTTCCAGCGTGTCCAGGGTCTGCTCCACCAGCGCCTGCACCGGTTCGGACAGCTCTACCGGCTCATCCAGATCGGTGGAAACCCAGTTACCGTCCTCATCTCGGGAGGTGGAGGCGTAGTAGCCGAAGGAGTTGGTGAGATAGGCGATGCGCTTGCCTTCCAGGCCGTCGGCATTGAGATAGGCAGTGTAGCCCTCTGCGGGGACCAGGCTGTCGGCGTCGGCCTCCACGGTGTAGCGGTCCGCTTCATCGGTACCGGCCATGGCATCCAGCATGATGGCCAGATCCTCCACCGTGCGGCACATGGGGCCGGTGACGTCCTGGTCGGCATTCAGGGGCACCACCCCGTCGATGCTGGTCAGGCCCTTGGAAGGCCGCAGGCCGTAGAGGTTGGAGAAGCTGGAGGGGCGGCGGATGGAGGAACCGGTATCGGTGCCCAGGCCCGCCACGGCAAAGTTGGAGGTGATGGACACGGCGGTTCCGCCGGAAGAACCCGCTGCGGTGCGGGTGGTGTCATAGGCGTTGTGCACCGTGCCCCCGGCGGCACTCCGGGAATTGGAGCCGGAGAAGGCAAATTCCGACAGGTTGGCCTTGGCGATGACGATGGCGCCCGCCTCCCGCAGCCGCTCTACCACCGCAGCGTCATCCGGGGCGATGGAATCTTCCAGGGCGGTGGCCCCGGCGGTGGTGGCCATGCCTTCCAAGTCGTAGTTATCCTTGATGATGATGGGAACGCCGTGGAGGGGTCCCCGGACCGTTCCGGCCGCCCGCTCCGCGTCCAGTTCCCGAGCGGTTTCCAGGGCATCCGGATTGATGGAGATGATGGAATTCAGATCCAGGGAATCGTCGTAGGCTTCGATCCGGTCCAGATACATCTGCACCAGTTCCTCGGAAGTGACCCTTCCCTCCTCCAAGGCCGCCTGCAATTCGGGGATGGTGATGTCCATCAAATCCAGGGTGGTGAACATCTGCTCCAATTGAGCGACCTTGCTCTCACTGGAGGCCGCGCTGACCGATGGGGCGGCGACGCCGTACACCGTGGCCGCCATGGCCATGCTCACCAGGATGGCCCCTGCCCGAAGCCAGGTTCTTCGTCCGATGGCTGTGATGTGTTTCATACTGTTACTCCTCTCTAAAACAAAAACAAAGGAGCTGCCACACGCAACTCCTTTGTCGTTGTCACTAGTATAAACTCAGATAAAATGCGCTGTCAATGCGATTTGTGGTTTTTGATGATTCGGAAGGTTTTGGAAAAACTTCCCTTTCTTTTTCAAAACAAATCCCCAGGGCGCAGGCAACAATCCACGCTTCTGTCCGCCCGGGGCAGAACCGGTTTGGACGGCTCTGAGACAAAAATGTTCTACCCCGCCCGGTTTTCAGACGAGGTAGAACTAGGATTGAGAAAGAGCCATTCCGTAAGGGAATGAAGAGGTTAGCGTTTTTTTGGGGAGACGATCCGCAGATAGGCTCTGGAAGTAGCCAGATACACCAGAATATAGATTACGCAGAACGCCGCCATGGTAATTAGGGTGGTGAACAGGAAGGTGTCCCCGGCAAATTGAGAAGCCGTGCCGGAATCCATCAAATCCAAAATCCGATTCATAATATTGAAATTGAAAGCAAGGTGGATGGCGGTGACAATCAAGGGCAGGAAGAACACCATCAGCACCTGAGAGCGAATGGTCTTTTTCACCTCTTTGCGACTCATGCCAACCTTTTGGAGGATTTCATACCGGTGCTGATCCTCATAGCCTTCGCTGAGCTGCTTGTAGTAGATGATCAGTACCGCCGCCAGGGTAAAGAGGATGCCGATGAACAGTCCAAGGAAGAGGAATCCACCAAACAAAGCGTAGGCGTCGGCCCGATCCGATTCCAGATTGGAAGCCCGGAATCCGCCGGACCACTCCTCACTGACCGCATAGGAATCCTGGGTCATTTTGGCATAACCGTCATCCCACAAAGAATTCAGGATTGCCATTTGCTGCTCTTCGGTGCCGCCGGTGTTGAATTGATAATACCCCTGATAAATACTGGCATCCTCCTGATAAGCAGCAATCTGCATCTGGTTAATTTGCTCCAAGGTCTCGTAGGAATCCACCACAACGTAGTACACGGGATAGGCAAATGCGCCGTATTCCTCCTGCAGATAGCTGGGGAGGCTCATATCCCCCACCTTCGTGAAGGTCAGGCTGCCGATGGAAAAATTGTCTTGTAAATCGTCGCCGTAGCTTTGTCCACTGATCTGCTCATAGACCAGAGCCTGGCCCGGCTCAAGGGAAACCGGCTGCCGAACGGAACGGTTATAGTCTTCCTGGGTCAGCAGCACCAGGATATTGGGAGCATATGGCCCAAAGTCAAAGTAAAATTCGCTGTTGTTGTTTAAGGACACCGTTACATCCAGGGATATGCCCCCTTCAAATTCCGTGACATCAAGACCCTGTTCGTCAGCAGCATTCCGGGCCACCTCTTCCATGGAATCGGCAGAAAGGGCGGAATAGACGGTGCTGGAAGGAGAGATCGTAAACTCCTTGCCGGAAAGGCCGCTTTGAATCCCAAGATACAGGGACACGGTGGTGGACACCGCCACCAGCACCATGGTGGAGAGAATACAGATATTGGCCAGGCCCACTCCGTTCTGCTTCATCCGGTAGATCATGCCGGAGACGTTGATGAAGTGATTGGGCTTATAGTAAAACCGCTTCCATTTCCGCAACGCTTTCAGCACAAAGACGCTGACCCCGATGAACAAACAGTAGGTGCCGATGACCACCAAAATCACGGCCACAAAGTACAGGGCCATGGAGGTAATGGGGTCGGTGATCAGCACCGCCATGGCGTAGCCGGCGCCCAGGCAGAGGATGCCGAAGATGGTCACCAACCAGCGGGTTTTGGGTTCCCGCTCCCCCACGTTTTCACTGCGAAGCAGTTCCACTGGTTTGCTCAGCTGAATCCGGGCCAGATTGTAAATCAAGGTGCAGATCCAGATGGCCCCGAACAGAATCAGACAGGTGAGGATGCCGGTCCAGCTGATGGAAAAGCCGAAGGGGACATTCGACTGGATAATGGCGCTGACCAGCAGGATCATCAGCTTATCCAAAGCCACACCCAGGCCCAAACCAATGACAATGCCGGCAAAGGCGATGAAAAAGCTCTCCAAAAACAGCACTTTGGCAATGTGCCGCTTTTCCATGCCCAGGATGTTATAAAGCCCCAGCTCCCGTTTCCGGCGTTTAATCAAAAAGCTGTTGGTGTAAAACAGGAAGATGGCGGCGAACAGCCCCACGATCCCGGTGCCGAAGGTCATAAACCCGGCCACGTATTCCCCGCCCCGAAGCTGGGAGATTCCGTCCCCGGTGGAAAGGGAAAGAATCAGGTACATCCCGCAGACGCATCCCAGAAAGGCCAGCAAATAGGGAAAGTAAAACCGGCCGTTTTTGCGGATATTTTGCAGGGCCAGCCGGGAATAGAAGAACTTACGCATCTTCCCCACCCCCTGCTGCCAGTGTGGTCAAGGTGTCGGAGATCTTCTGATACATCTGCTGCAAAGAACAGCCGCCCCGGTAAATCTGATGGAACACCATGCCGTCCTTGATAAACAGCACCCGTCCGGCGTGGCTGGCGGCCTTCACCGAGTGGGTCACCATCAGGATGGTCTGGCCCTGGAGGTTGACCTCGTTAAACAGCTCCAGCAGGCTGTCGGTGGACTTGGAGTCCAGGGCCCCGGTGGGTTCGTCCGCCAGCACCAGTCTGGGCTGTGTAATCAGGGCACGGGCCACGGCGGTGCGCTGCTTCTGGCCCCCGGAAATTTCATAGGGGTACTTTTTCAGCAGATTGGTGATGCCCAGCTGATGGGCCAAGGGGGTGAGGCGGCTCATCATCTCCCGGTAAGGGGTGCCTGCCAGCACCAGAGGCAGCAGAATATTGTCCTGCACCGAGAAGGTGTCCAGCAGGTTGAAATCCTGGAACACAAAGCCCAAATGATCCCGGCGGAAAGCGGCCAGCTGCCGTTCCGAAATAGCGGGAAGGCTTTTGCCGTCCAGCAGCACATCCCCGGCGGTGGGCTTATCCAAAGCGGCCAGGATGTTCAGCAGGGTGGTTTTACCGGAACCGGATTCCCCCATAATGGCCACGTATTCCCCTTCTTCCACCGTAAAGGTCACATCGGTGAGGGCCTGGACATGGGCCCCGCCGAAGCGGGTGGTATACACTTTTTTCAGTCCTCGTACTTCTAAAATACTCATCACTGTCATCTCCTTCAAGGGTTCGGTGTTTTCACCTGACAACTAAATTATACCAGCTCAAAGGCCCTCCTGCCATGGATTTACCTTACATTTCGGCCCCGTATCTTACAGTTTTGTCACATTGGCAAAACAAAAAAGCGGGAGGGAACGCAATCACGTTCTTCTCCCGCAGGGGATATGGTAATTCTGTGTCGGGGGATTATTCCACCGTCACTTCAAAGTCCTGGGAATAGGTGTAGGGCTGAAAGGCCCCTTCCGGGTTCGGGGTGAGGAATACATCAAAATCCGCCCGCACGGTGATGGTGCCGGAAGTGATCGACGAAATTTCCATGGTTCGGGTCAGCTGATCTCCGTTATGGAAATATTCCGGCACCCCCATGGTCAAAATGGCTTCCTCGTTGCCATTGTAGGTATAGGAAAAGGCTTCTTCCCCGTGGGTAATATAGTAGTCTTCCCCGGAGGTGTTTTCCAGGCTGCATTCCAGCACAAAGGGTTCCCCTCTCGAGACGGTGTCGTTTTGCAGCGTCACCTGAAGGGTGAAGGCGTCCTGGGCCGGGTAGGCGGTGTGGGTGAAACCGGCGGATTCTCCCTGCGGGGAAGATTCCGATTCCTGCCCGACGGCGGAGGATTCTTCCCCTTGACTGGCCGGGGACTCCTCCGATAGCTGGGCGCAGCCGGAAAGGGTCAGCACCGAAAGGCAGAGGGCGATGGAAAGGGCAAAAAGACGTTTTTTCATGGAGAGTACCTCCTTTTATCTTTATTTTTATTTTATCATAATTTTCCATAAAGGTCAATCTATTTTAGATTTTTTGATTTCCCATTTCAAATGCAAAAGGGCAAAAAACAAGCCGCTTGAAAAGCGGCCAGTGAAGCTGTTCATTTTCAACCAGTTTTTCTCCAGTAAAATTGAGGGCTTTCCCACAGGCGGGAAAGAGCAGTTACCCCAGCAACCCAAAGCTTTTCAGCACAAAGATCCAGCCGGTGAGGGTGACGGCGCTGCACAGGGTGGCGATCACCACAATGCTGCCGGAAAGGTCCCCCTCCCCGGCCATCTGCTTGGCCATGATGTAGCTGGTGGGGGTGGTGGGGCTGCCCAACATAATCAGCACGGCGATCATCTCCTGGTTGCGAAAACCCATCCAAGCGGCAATGGGCAGAAAGACGGCGGGCAGGGCGATGAGCTTGATGAACACCGCCACCGCCGCCGGTTTCCACACCTTTTTCGCCCCGGCAAAGGAGAATCCCGCCCCAATGGCAATCAGGGCCAGAGGGGTGGAGATGGCCCCCACCAGATTTAAGGTGGAGTCGATGATCTCCGGCACCGGGATCCGGAAAAAGGCAAAGACCAAGCCGATGAGAATACTGATAATAATGGGGTT
>DXWR01000104.1 GCA_019416775.1 Oscillospiraceae bacterium
GTCAAAATACCACGATTCCCCTGAAAAACAAGAAAAAATGTTGGCTGGGACATTTGCTTTTTCGCTTGTTTTTCTTTATAATAAAGAGCAGATCAATCAAAGGATGGTAACTGTATGTTTGAATTCGGTGATAGTTTTAAGCGAATTATGGGGGAACAGGGGTACAGCGTCAGCAGCTTTTCCAGGCTCACTGGGCTGGACCGTGGCTGGCTGTACGCCATTTTTGCCGGAAAACGGAAGATCCCGGAACAGACCCTGCAAAAAATTCTCACCGGCAGTTTTTTTACCCAGGAAAACTCCCGGCAGCTGCGCCGGGCCTTTTACGAAGAGGTGTACGGCAGCGATCAAATGGAGCGAATCCTCTATCTCCAGGACCACTTCCAGGAATTCCGCCGCCCTGCCAGCCTCACTCGGACAGAGCTTCCTACTATGGCCGGGCGCGTGCCGGATTCCGGCTTTTTGACCACCCAGTCGGAACTGTTTGGTGCGGCCTACCGGCTGATCCGCCAAGCGCAAAAGGACGCCGCTCCCAACCAGGTGTACACCAATCTGCCCTTCTGCTTTACCCAGCTCAACGACCTGTTGTTTTACACCCTCCAAAACTATCAGCCTTCTTACGCCCTGTACCGCATCCTGCCCATGCAGCAAAACGACAGCGGCACCCACAACCTGGAGGTGCTCTTTTCCGCCCTGCGGTACCTAGACCAAAAGGCCCATCTCTATTACTACTACACCCCTCAGTTCCACGATCAGCAGATCGATCAGCTCTTCCCCTACTACCTGGCTTCTCCCCGGGCAGTACTGCTGATCCATCAAAACGGAGAGCAGGGTCAGCTGATTCTGGACCAGGGATTCTGCGATCAGATTAAGGAAAGCTTTTTCGCCGCTTTAGAGCACTGCTCCCAGATGACCTACTCCTACCAAAGCGCGTTATCCTTCCTGTCCACCGGCCATGAAATGCGCTCCACCGACTACACAGTAGAACTGGGCAACACCTTTACCATGCTGCTCAATCAAGATCTACTTCAGCGGTATGGTTCTCCTCGATTTACCGGCGTCAGTCGAGCGGGGGTCATCCGCTCCTTACTGCATTTTTTAAACCAGCAATCCTCCAGCAGCCAGGACAACTTTATGGTGCTCTCCCGGCAAAACATTCAGGATTTTCTGTCCACCGGCACCTTCCCCAACATTCCCTGGGATTACCTGGCTCCCCTGTCCATGGAAGACCGGCTGGCGCTGCTGCAATCCATGGAAACCCATCTCCAAAACCATCCCCTCCAATCCTTGGGGATCTTAGACGAAAGGTTTTTTGGAGAATACCGCAACGAGTATTCCATCTCCCTGGCACGGCAGAGCAACAGCGTCATCATCTGCGGTCAAAAGCAGCCGGTCACCGGACAGTCCTTTGTGGGAGAATGCGGGCTGCAAATCTCCAACGCAGTGCTGTACCACGATTTTCTCAACTTCTTCGACTACGCCAAGCGCAATCAATACATCTATGACACGGAAAACTCCCTGTCCATCCTCCGAGAGCTGGCACTGGGTTATTCCCAACCCAACCTCTTTGCCCAACAGCCCCAGACGGCACAATCTGCCGCCGAAACAGCATCGTCCTCTGGGGAGAAAATACCTGCAATATGACAATCTGTATTCAATAAAACGAAAAAAGAAGCCGAAAGAGGAACCATTCTTCCTGCTTTCGGCTTTTTGTATTGGAATTAGTTTTCTTGCTGTTGGAGATATTCCTGGGCAAAATGAGCGGCCACGGCCCCGTCGGCGGCAGCAGTGATGATCTGGCGCAGAGGTTTTTGCCGCACGTCTCCCACGGCATACACCCCCGGCAGACTGGTACGGGTGGATTCGTCCGCCGCCAGATAACCCTGACGGTCCAGCTCCAAAAGCCCTTCCACCAACTGGGTGTTGGGCACTCGCCCGATGGAAACAAAAGCTCCCTGGCAGTCCAAAGTGGAGGTTTCCCCGGTTTGAGTGTTTTTCAGTGTCAAGGCCACCAGCTTGCCGGTTTCCGGATCCGGGTTCAGCCCGGTCACCACACTGTTCCACACCGGCTGGATGTTTTCCTGCTTCTTGACAGCCTCCGCTCCGGCTTTGTCCGCCCGAAGGGAATCTCGACGGTGGACCAAATACACCTTTTCGCAGATCCGGGACAGATACAGCGCCTCCTCCACAGCGGAATTCCCTCCGCCGATCACCGCCACAGTTTTGCCTCGATAGAACATCCCGTCGCAGGTGGCGCAATAAGAGATCCCCTTGCCCACAAAACCTTCCTCTTCCGGCAGTCCCAGCTTGCGGGGAGAAGCCCCGGTGGCAATTACAACAGTCCGGCCCAAATATCTGCCGTAAGGGGTGACGGCTTCCTTTACCGGCCCCTCCAGCTTCAGCTCCGTCACCGGTTCCAGTTTCGTTTCCGCCCCAAACTGCTGGGCTTGCTGCTGCATCTTTTGAGCCAAATCAAAACCGTCCGCCCCTTCTGAAAAGCCGGGGTAATTATCGATGTGCTGGGTGGTGGCCATCTGCCCGCCGGGACCCAGCTGTTCCAGGATCAGCACAGTGAAACCAGCCCGACCAGCATAGAGGGCAGCGGTGTAGCCTCCCGGACCGCCGCCGATGATAATCATATCGTAAATTTGCTTGGGTTCCATGATTCAATCCTCCTTGTGCGTCAACGGATCTTCCGTTTTTTTCCGGCAAAACACATTGGCGTAGATCATTTCCACCGCCAGTCCAGCCAACAATAGTCCCAACAGCACAAAGCCCCAAACCATCAGCTGGGACTCTGGCAAAATCTCCTGCACCGCCAAAACCAGCATCGCACCCAGCCCTAACAGCCAAGCCACGGTAAAAAAGCAGAATACCGCCATACTCCGAAGCAGTTTGGTTCGATGATATTTTTTCCGCTGTTCCTCTGAAGATGTATTCCAGCCGGCAATGAAGCAGTCCCCGCGCCCGGTGAGAAAGACAATGCCCAGCGCCAAAAACAGGGCCGCCAGCAGTCCGGGAAGGATCAAAACCCACATGGTGTCGCCTTCTTTTCTGTGATTTGTCTTTAGTATAGCGGATTTTGGAAAAAAGGGCAAGAAAAACCGGTTCCCCTTTTCAGAAGAACCGGCAAAACAGTTAATCTCCGAATTTTTTCTTCAGCTTTTCCACAATCTGATGGGCGCACTTGTTTACATCCCCGCAGCCCATGGTAATCACCAAATCTCCTGGCTGCACCATGCTCAGCACATGATCGCTCATCTCGTCAAAAGTGGGATACCACACACACCCCGGAATTTTCTCCGCCAAATCCTTGGCGTAGATGCCGATGGTGTTCTTTTCCCGGCTGCCCATGATCTCGCTGAGCACCACATGGTCTGCAATTTGCAGCACCCGGGCAAAGTCATCCAGAAGTCGGGCAGTGCGGGAGTAGGTAAAGGGCTGGTGCACCGCAATGATCCGGGTAAAGCCCAGTTCCTTTGCCGCAGAAAGGGTAGCCTGAATCTCGGCAGGATGGTGGGCGTAATCGTCCGCCACCACAATATCATGGTTGTGGTACAGCACCTCAAACCGCCGGCAGGCTCCATGAAAGTCCTTCATTCCCAGATTCAGCTTTTCCGCCGGCACTCCGGCCAACAGCCCACAAATGCAAGCCGCTACGGCGTTGAGCACGTTGTGTTTGCCGGGAACCAGCAGATCAATGGTGGTGAGGGGTTTTCCCCGGTGCATCAAATCAAACCGATGATGCACCTTAGAGAGCTGCTGGATATTGTCGGGATAATAGTCGTTGTGATCCCGCCAGCCGAAGGTGATCTTCTTTTGAGGCAGGTCCTTCACCGCATCAATGGTATTGGGGTCATCCCCGTTGTAAACGATGCACTTGGTAGCCATGGAGCAGAACTGGGTGAAGCTGTGCTTCAAGTTTTCCAAGGTTTTGAAAAACTCCATGTGATCCTCGTCGATGTTCAGCACTACCGCCACATCCGGGGCCAGCTCCAAAAAGGTGTTGGAAAACTCGCAGCTCTCGCAGACCATATTTTCACTGTGGCCGATCCGGCCACTGCCCCCGATGGTATTCAGCTTGCCCCCGATCACCACGGTGGGGTCTGCCCCGCCGTCCATCAGGATCTGGGTAGCCATGCTGGTGGTGGTGGTTTTGCCGTGGGTGCCGCTGATGCAGATGGCATTGGAAAACTGCTGGGTCACGATGCCCAACAGATACTTCCGCTCCAGCACCGGCACGCCGCTTTCCCGAGCAGCGATCAGCTCCGGGTTATCCGCCATAATGGCAGCGGTGTAGACGATTAGATCCGCACCTTGCACATTTTCCGCCTTCTGGCCCAAGGTCACGGGAATGCCCATGTCCATGACTTTTTGAAGGGTGTCTGTCATATTGTTGTCGCTGCCGGTGAGATAATAGCCTTTGGCATGGAGGATCTGTGCCAGGGGGTACATGCCGCTGCCGCCAATGCCAATGAAATGGATGTGTTTTTTATCCTTGAGAATCTCTGCGGTGTACTGCATCTCCATCTGCTCCTTTTCAATCCCAACGAATTGCTGCTCTTACTTATACATGGAAACGGAAATTCACAATATCTCCGTCCTGCATCACATAATCCTTGCCTTCCAGCCGCACCAGGCCCTTTTCTCGAGCTGCCGCCATGGAGCCGTTGGCCTTCAAGTCATCAAAACTTACCACTTCCGCGCGGATAAAACCTTTTTCAAAGTCGGTGTGGATCTTACCTGCCGCCTGGGGCGCCTTGGTGCCCTTTTTAATGGTCCAGGCCCGGCATTCATCGCTGCCGGCAGTGAGAAAGCTGATCAGCCCCAACAGGGCGTAGCTGTCCTGGATGATCCGGTCCAAACCGGACTGTTCCAAGCCCAAATCCGCCAAAAATTCCTTCTTTTCCTCCGGCTCCATCCCCGCCAGATCCTCTTCAATCTTGGCGCAGATGGGCAGCACAGCGGAATGTTCTGCAGCGGCAATTTCCTCTACCTGACGGTAGAAGGGATTTTCTTCCAGATCGGAAGAGAAGTCCTCTTCCGACAGGTTGGCGGCATAGATAATGGGTTTATTGGACAGCAGAGGCACGGTCTTAATGATCTCCCGTTCCTCTTCTGTGTAATCGAAGCCCCGGGCGGAGTTGCCCTCTTCCAAATAATCCTTCAGCCGGTTGAGGAAATCCACCTCGGGCTGAAGCTTTTTGTCCGCTTTGGCAGCCTTGGTGGTTTTGTCAATCCGGCGCTGAAGGATTTCCAAGTCGGAATAAATCAGTTCCAGGTTGATGGTTTCGATATCCCGTTTCGGACCGATTTTGCCGCTGACGTGAACAATGTTGTCATCTTCAAAGCAGCGCACCACATGGACAATAGCGTCTACTTCCCGGATATCTCCCAAAAACTGGTTGCCTAAGCCTTCTCCTTTGGAAGCCCCTTCCACCAGTCCGGCAATGTCCACAAATTCCAGCACTGCGGGAGTAAACTTTTTGGGTTGATACATCTCTGCCAAAAACTCCAGCCGCCGGTCCGGCACACTCACCACGCCCACATTGGGTTCAATGGTGCAAAACGGGTAGTTTGCCGATTCTGCTCCGGCGTTGGTCAATGCATTAAACAGGGTGCTTTTCCCCACGTTGGGAAGCCCTACCATTCCTAACTTCATGTTGGTTCTCCTGTCCTTCTAAGATCTCAGGCGCTAAGCCGTCTAACGTAACAGTATATACCAAAACCCGGTAAATTGCAATCGTTTTATCCCGTCTCCTCGGAAAATGGGCAAAAAAGAGACCCTACGCTTTTACGCAGGGTCCCATGTAATTCCTTAGGAGAAATTACGGAAGAGTTTGGGGAGTCAGGATGAAGCTGCCGCCCTCGGTGAGGTTCTGCACGTAGTACTGAATCACCGTACCGGTTGCGCCAGTCGAGGGGTTGGTGTAGTTCTGCATCAGGGTGTTGCCATCCTGGTCGGTGGGAGCATTCAAGCCGTCCTTCAACAGGCTGTAGCTGGAAGCATTGCCCTTATACAGTTTCAGCGGTACATCCTTCAAAGTTTGGGTGCCATCCCCGTTGTCAACGGTCTGCAGGAAGTCTCTGTTGTAGTTGATGAACAGAGGCAGTTCTACCGGCAGCTTATCGGCGTAAACCGTGATGGTCTGAGCCTGGAGGTTGACATTAGCAGTGGGATCCTTCTGGCTCCACTTGGTGAGGATGGTGGTTGCGTCGGCGCTGGACATATTGGCGCCGCTGACCAGCAGATCGAATTCATCCGATGCGCTGTAGGTGCGTCCCGCAAAGGCTTCGCTGGTGAGTTCCCAGATGAAGTCGTAGCTGACACCCTGTTCCACCCGGACGTACAAGGTCTTACCGGTGCTGTTTGCCAAAGCATTCATTACTTCAGCAGAGAGGGTCTTGTGATCGGTGATGTCTACGTAGTAGGTGTCCACATTCCGATCGGCGTCGAACAGATCTGCCACATCCAGCATTTCCAGACGAGTGCTGTTTTCCTGGGTGGTGCTGGTCTTGGCGCCGGCATAGCCGTACTTGGCCAACTGCAACACCTGAGCGTCGGACAAAGCGTCCTGAACCAGATAAGTTTCATCCAGGGTAATGTCGTTATCCGGGTCCAGAGGCAGGCCGTACTTGCCATCCACTGCAGCGCTGCGGCTGAGGTAGAAGGTGTTGATGCCCATCTCGCTGAGCGGCATGGTCAGTTTTCCGGTGGCTTCCAATTCGCCCTGGAAGTAGAGAGATACATCAGTGTCATCGATTACTACAGTGATGTTCACCCAGTTGCCGGCAGTAATAGAAGTACCTACCGAAACGTCGTTGTGGCCGGTTTCAATGCCGTTCTCCAAGGTAGAGGACCGCAGACCCAAGCCCACATTGGCATCGTTGTTGAAGTAACCGTTATTGCTCAGGAAGAGTTCGCCGTTGTCACCCTTGATGTCGAAGATCCGGCCCCAATCCAACACATCGTTCAGGTTTACCCAAGTAGAGAAGGTGAACTGATCGGATACATTGCTGCCGTCTTCCTTGATGGGCTGACCATCGGTGGTGAGCAGGCTGGTGTCCACTTCGGCATAGCCGCCGTCACCGTTAAAGCTCAAACTGCTGGTGCCGCGGTAAGCGGAGGTGTTCAACCATTCAGCGTTAAAGCCCAGTTCCATGGTCTTAGAAGCATTGGTGGATTCGCTGACCAAAGCATAGATATTGCCGTCAGTGGTAATGTTGTTGGCCTCAGTAGGAGTTTCCATCGAAGCGCCTTCCAAAGGCTTCACTAGATCCACATAGTCTTCACTCACTTCACCACTGGTGAGAGCATAGTTATAGAGGTAAGCGTTGCGGTATTCGCCGTTCCAGAAAGCTTCGGAATTAGTGGCTTTGCCCAAGTACAGGGTATTCAATGCCATGTTCCGCACCTTCAGATCATCGGCGCTATCCAAACCGTAGATGATGTCCGCGCCATCAGCAGAACCGCCAACCAGGTTGCTACTGCTGCTGTCGGGCAGAGCATCGGTGAGACCGGCCGCGTCGCCATAAGCTTCGATCCACTGATCGGCTTCGGAATCAAAGTCAGCATAATCGTAATACCGAGTGGCATAAGCTGCGCCGTCCAGGTAGTAGGTCAAGGAAGCGCCGTACACGGTGCCGTCAGAACCCACATGGCCGTTTGCATCGTAAACCACCGCAATGTGGTTCCACTGGTTGGGGTAAGGCAGGTTGCTGTTTGCACCACGAGAGGTGGCCCAAGTCAAACCAGGACGGAAGCAGGGTCGGCTCATACCATTGAGCACAGCACCGGCAGTGATACCACAGAGGTAAACGCCTTCTTCCCAAGACTGGTTGCTGCCTGTACCCATGGTAGCTTGTTCGGTTGCACCGGCCACAAGCTCGCTTTCACTGGAAACAGAGGGGTTACGGATGATGTACTGTTCGTTATCCTGTTCCCAACCGTTGAAGTAGAATTCGAATTCGCTCTGTTCTTCTTTGTCAATGTTGAACAGGTCGAAGAACCGTTGCGCCTTCAAGCTCTGAGATCCGCTCCAGCTGCTGGCGGTATCGCCGAACCAATGCACCCAGGCAGTGACGGTGAAGTCATCGGCGTTGCTCAGGAAGGCAGAGGTGTCGAATTCACGATAACCCGCATCGGTGGTTACGTCGTTGGTGGACAAGGTTTCTGCTTCGTATTTTTCAGTACTCAACTGAGCCTTGGCTTGACCATTCACAGCGGTAATTACCTTGTTGCCCTTGCTGTCGGTTTCGGTGCCATACTTCACATTTTCGGCACCTTCTACAATGTTCAGGTTTTCCCGTTCCGCAATCAGGGGAACAACAGCGTCGGAAGTATCATCCCAGCCCGGATAATCAGCTTCAGTTACCTTTGCGGCAATGTCGTCTGTACTAATCAGGTTGTTGGAGATGTACAAATCCGCCATCCGGCCGTCCAGGGTGGGGTCACTCCATTGGGAAGTACCCAACACGATGTTAGCCATAGAGTAATCAGTTGCGGGAACTACAGTATTTTCGTTGGTGTAAGTGAAATAAACTTCATTGTTAATATAAACGGTGATGGTGTGGTTGTCGCCATCATAGTTTAAAGTAAACAAGAAGGTTTCTCCTACCGGGAGGAGCTGTTCGCTGTCCCAGCTGGTGTCAATGTTGTTGTTCATCAACCAGGTACGCAAGGCACCGTCTCTGGAAGTGCTGAACCGCACGCCATGAGCGGAGTTCGTGCCACCCTGCATCTGGAACAGATACATGTTGTTTCCGCTGATGGAGTTAAAATTCATCCACCCAGAAATAGAGAAGTTGTTGCCGGTAATGTAACCAGTCACGTTTTTAGTGGTTGTGTTAATGGACTGGCCGTCAATCACCTGCCACTTGCCTTCATCCTTGGTCAGCAGATAGGGCTGTGCGGGATCCATGGGTTCTTCCGGTTCTTCTTCACTGCTGCCGGGAATTTGTGCAGTGCCGGGAAGATTAGCAATTTCCAAATCGGTCAAAGCGGTATCATAGAACGCCACATTGTCGTAGGAAGCGCCTGCACTGCCCCAGAAGGTACCAGCAATACCCAAATAAAACTGTTCTGCGCTATTAAGCAGATCTGTAATAGTGGTAGCATCTGCACCGGAAATTAGGTTAGTGATGTTAGCCTGAACCTTCAGCACACCGTCCACATAGGTATTCAGAGAACCATCATTTTTGATCACCACAGCCACCTTGTGCCAGCAATCATCCAAACTCAGTAATCCGGTTGCCTGGTCAAAGTAGCCAGGAGCACCGTTGTAATGAAGAGAGCCGTCACCACTCAAAGCAAAGAGAGGTGTTTCGGTGACATTATTGGCGAATCCCCAGTGAGCTTCAAAAGAGTTGACTGCAGTACCGGTGAGCTTCACATTCATGGAAACAGTCGCTTCAGTCAAATCACTGTTTTTGAAAGGATTGTCAAAGGTAATGTAATTTTTGGGGTAGGTAGTGTAATCGCTGGCTACGTTGACTACGTTGCCTTGGATTTCATCTTCCACTGCTTCTACAGTACCGGTAACCGAATAGTCGCCGATACCATTTTCAAAGTCGTAGCTGATAACCGCTTCAGGAGCTGCTTCTTCATAGATAGCAGCCACTGCTTCCGCATCGGCAGCACCGGAGTAGATCCGAACGTCGTCGTAATCCGCGCCGGCGGTGCACCAAGCATTGATAGTGGTGCCAAAGCCCAGATAAAACTTATCCTGTTGTGTCAGGAAAGAAACCAGCTGGGAGGCATTGGCCACATCAGTGCCTACAGTATACTTCAAATCGCCGTCCACATAGACGTTCAAAGTGCCGTCGCCACCTACGGTAGCTACCACCTCCGAGAACTGTTCCGCAGAGATCCCCGGATTCAGTTCCGGATGCTGTTCGTTGGTGTAATCATAAAACACATTGTTGCCGGCATTGAATCGGAAACCGCCAGGGAGCATGCCTGCAAAAGCGTTTTCAGGTCCGACACCGTTAGCCACACACCAAAGACCTTCCCAAGAATTGGTCTGCAGAGTGGCATCATGCAGCCGAATCTTCATGGCAATGGTGAAGCCGTTCGTGGAATCCACATCTTGCATGGGGTTGTCGTATTCCACATAGTTTTTAATATTGTTTGCAAAGCTGCTCTCGTTGGCAATGGACAGATAGGTGTTGCCATTCTCTTCTTTTTGAAGGGTGACAGCGCCTGCATCTGTTCCGGTCGCAGTTGCAGTGTCCCCGCTCACCGAATCGGTATAGCCACTTTCAAAGCTATACTGGGCCAGCAGTTCCATTTCATCCAGGCTCGCTGCACCCACGTTCTGACTGTTCCCAAAGGTGAAGGGAGCAGCCACCAGGGTGGTGGCGGCCATGCAGGCTGCTAGGATACCGGCAAGAGCTTTCTTCAAAGAATTGGTCTTTGTCAAGTCCTATTCCTCCTTACTGATTGCTAGGGTAGCCCATCATTTTGTGAAAGGCCTTAGTCATACATTCTCTTGCCCCAGTGGGCGATGCCGGTGTCGTCGATGCCGCTGAACATGATGGTGCCCTTGGTGTTCTCCACATCCCAGCCAATCATAACTTTCGCATACAGGGTGATGGGCAGATCATTGCCGTCCCCATCTGCACCTACGAAGGAAACAGTGAGCATCTTAGTGGAAGCGTCAAAGCTCCAGGTGCCTTCCCGATCGCCGTAGTAGACTTTCGCGTCGGTAATGCTGTTACCGTCGATCTGGCCCCCAGCTACGGTAAATACTGCTTCGTTAAACAGCTTTCCGCGTTCGCTGGTTTCGGTAAAGACAATGTATTCCCATTCGCCCAGAATATCCCGGTAGGTAGTGTCATGCTTCTGGTTCATGCTGCCATCCTGCAGGCTGCCTTCGTCAGCGTACCAACCGGGGCTGAATACGGGCCAGGTGCCGTTGGAGGTTTCCACAAATTCCAGATCCCGCACCACCAGATAGTGGTTGGTGTAGGTTACGCTACCATCAGAACTGGTGCTGGTGCTGCCGCCCTCACGGGTGTGGTGAATGAACTTAAAGTTGCCGTCAGCGTCCTTGAACCAGGTGCCGTGACCAGGTGCCTTGAAACCGGCATAACTCCAGGTACCGGAGCCGTGGGTGGTGTAGTTGCCCACCAGACTGGAGGACCAGGTGTAGCTGCACATCAACTTCGTACCGGTGCCGATATAAGCATTTGCACCAGTCTGATAATTGTAGTACTCTTTCTGACCATCGGTCATCACAGCGCCGTTGTAATCCTCATAGCTGCCGTCAATGGTATCGCTGCGGCTGACCCGAACGTCATAGGTGGAGTACAAATCGCCGTCGGTAACGAAGAGGAAGTAATCATAATCCGTTCCGTTCCAATAGGTGAGGATGGAGCTGCCTTCCTGGTTGGTTTCGCCGCCGCCCATAACAGCCAGCAGGGTGCCGTCGCCGGAGGGAAGACCAGTGGTGTAGCCGTTTTCGGAGATGCCCACCGGCATCTGCACGCCCCGGTCTGCGTCGTAAGCCATCTCAGTGAGACGGATACCGCCGTAAGAACCGTAGGACAGATAGTAGGTCACGTCACCGGTGTAGTTCTCGCCGCTATACACATAGGCAATGGAAGCGTCAATGACGTTGCCGCCGCCGGCATAAGAGTTGAGCACCATGTGATTTTTCAGCTCAGTCAGAGTGATCACCTTATCGCCGTTATCGTCGATGGTGTAGCCGCCTTCCGCGCTGTCGCTGGTGGCGTAGTAGGTAACGGCTTTCTGAGAACCGAACACTTCGGTGACGCCGAAGTACAGCACGTACTGGTTGCTGTTTTCATCGTAGTAAGCATCGGGAGCCCAGAAGGTGTGCTGACCGTCGGCATATTCCCGTCCATACATAAAGTTCTGCATGGAGTAAATGCCTTCGCCAATGCTGGAAGTGTACACCTGGGTGTAACCTTCATCGCTGGCGCCGGTACAGCCATCCACCGAAGCGATAACCTGGTCCATCTGCGCCTTGCTGTAGATGATCACAGCGCTACCAGAGGGAGCGTAGTCGGTGGGAGTGATCTCACCGGTTGCTTCGTTCACAATACCAGTGCCGATGTAGGTCTGCACGGCGATCTGGTTTAACTGATTGAGCACCGGAACGCCATTGGTCGTATTATAATAATAATACTTGATAACGTACTCGTTGGTATCCTCATCGTAGAGGTAGGAGTACTGGTTGATGGTATTGGCAGTGCCGTCCACCGGTTCCCACTGACCCACAGCATCCACCTGAGTGGTCTGACCGTTGGTCGTGACGGAATAGGTGCTGCCCAAGGGATAGACGCCATCCAAGGCCCAGCCCACGAATTCCCAGTTCACCAGATCCCGAGAACGGCGGACTTGAATGCCCATGGTGGTATCGGAGATGGCCACGCCGATTTCCGCGTCGGTGCCGTAAGAGTAGTAGTAGCCGGAAGCTTCATCATAGAAGCAGCTCAGGTCGTGTCCGTCCAGACGGCCCCGGTTGACCGGATCGGTTTTGGTGGTGTTGGAGAACTCCACGTTCACCGTTTCCAACTGGCCGGTAATGCCGAACAGGTCGTTTTGCAGCTTGGTCTGCACCACTTTATAGGCGCCGGAAGTCGCTGCGGTAAAGGAACCGGTTACCGGTACGCTTACCACGGTTTCACCGCCGATGGTAACGTTTTCCCCGTTGCCGTTTTGCACAGTGGGGCCTTCATAGGTCAAGTTGGTGTTGTAAAGCAGGTTGTTCACATTGTCGAAGACAGCCACGATAAAGTTGCCGTCCACTTCGACACGGTTGGTTTCTCCGATCAGGTTGCCATCTGCATCGTAAAGCTTGATGGTCTGTCCTGCAGCCAAAGCGGCCCGGAGATTGGCCAAAAAGGTGTCATCATTGCTGTAGAAAGCAATCTGCACCCGCAAGACACCATCCTGATAGGTAGCAGAGGAAACTTGTCCTGCGGTAATAGACTGACCAAAAACACGTGATCCACTGTTATTATCGTTTGTAGTTGTATTATCGACAGTTGGCTGCCGGTTGTTATTCAACAGGCTGCCGCCCGGAAGAGCCATTTCCTCGGTGACAGTTTCGTAGGTGATCAACCGGTCGGTTCTCTCGGCCATATCATAGCCGTTGAGAAGCAGGATGGTCACCACGCAGCCAACAATGCCCAGCAGAACAACCCAGCCGATAATCACACTGATCATATTAACCTTTTTCCCGAAAAAGGATTTCAGTTTTTCCATCAATGGATTCCTCCTTGCTTGGGGTTAGTATAGGTAGGACGGATGTTTATTCTTTGGGCTTCTTGGAAACCACCTGCAGGATCACGATGGCGCCGACACCCAAAACAACCAGAGCTGCGACCACGATCCACAGAATCATGATGGCGGTGCCGTTATCATGGCTTTCCACTACTTCGGTGACACTTTCGCTGACCGTAGAGGTGGTGGTGGTCACTGCATTGCTGACACCGGCCAAGGGAGAAATGGTAAACACCATGTCGCCGGTCTTTTCGGTGTCGAAGGTGACGTAGCCGTTTTCTACCACCAGATCGGTGCTGATGGGCTCCAGTTCCTGAGACTCTTCATTATACATATAGAGGTACAAAGGCTGGCTGTCAGCGTACATATCGCCCACATACACACGAATGGTGGCTTTGCCGGGCAGATCACCCTTATTAGAGAAATTCAAGATGTAGGGATAATAGTCGGATCCTACCAAAGCAGAAATGGCGTCACTGGTACCATTGGTGACAATCTCCAGGTTCACCTCTTTGCTGGCATCGGTGATATCAGCACCGCTGAAAGTCCAGTTATAGAGCAACGCATTACTGGAATTTACCACGTCCAAGCTCAAAGTGTTGCCGGAATTCTGCAGCGCAGAGAACACACTGCTGGTCAGGGTGGTGGGAGCGGAAGCAGCCACTTCGGTTTCCGCAGCACTGCCCACGCTGGATTCGATAGCGCTCAGGTCGAACTCGGGGTTGACTTCTACAGTTACAGTTTCTTCCGAAGACTGTTGACCATCCTGTGGGCCGACAGGGCCGGTCGGATTATTGGTATTGGTATTGCTGCCGGGGATGGATACACCGCCGCCGCCGCTCTGAGCCAGAGAAGCGATTTCGCTGGCGCTCAAAGCGCCGTCATATACGTTGACGTCGCTCATCAAGCCGTTGTAACCCATCTTGCTGTCGGAAGCCTTGTTGGAACGGCCCAGGTAAAGTTTAAAGTTGGAGGCATCCTTGTTATTCACCAAGTTAGACCAAGAAGTGCCGATATTGGTGGAAGCATACAGGCTGCCGTTCAAATACAGACTGGCAGTGCTGCCGGACACAGTGCAGGCAATATGTACCCAGGTGCCGCCAGCCATAGCATTGGTGCCTGCGCTGGGAGACAGGCAGACGTAGTCGTCGGCGGTGGTGGTGGAAGCAGAGGCATTTTCATACATGCAGAAGCCCATACCGTCGATGGCGGCTGCGCCGGTGATTTCGTTGTTCTTCATACCCAGAGGGGTAAAGTAGAAACAGGAAGCGGCGCCGGTGGAGCTTTCATAACCGAAGTCAAAGACCCGCTGCCAGTGCAGCTGAGAAGAGCCTTCTTCGCCACGCCAATACAGCCAGCCGGTCCAGGAAAATCCGGAGCCGTTCATCCAGCTGGTATTGGTGATTTCCACGTAGTCGCTGTTGCCGGCAGGAAAGTTCATACCGGTTTTGGTGACGCCGTTGCCATCCGATTGGCTGGTAGCGGTCATTTGATTTCTCAACATGCCTGCCGTTTCAGCATTAGCGGAATTGATCGTGCCTTCCGGCGTAATGATGTTGACTGCCGTTGCCGCCTTGGTCTGCGTTGGTGCAGGGGAAGCGAGCAGGGGAGTCGCCACCAAAGCCAGAGCCACAATCAGTGCCAAAAAGGAAGCAACGAGTTTGGATGCTTGTGTCTTCATAATAACGATCCTCTCTATCAGTGTGATTTCGCTTTCAAGCAGAAGAGCTCCGCTTGAAAACACTTCCAGGGAAGTTGTCCCATCATTTTTCCCCAAGATTCCGACCTATCTTACGAAAAAAAGGACAAACAATCCCCTATTTACTTCCTCATGATAACACAGTTTTTCGTATAATGTCAATAGTTGTTTCCTTCTCTTTCCCTGTCTTTTTTGGCAATTTGACTCAGCATAAGCCGGCATTCCGTCAAGTTCATTCAAAATCAAGCAAAATCGATCATATCGTTGCTTTGGCGTTGGTGAATTCTTCTAAGAATACAAC
>DXWR01000105.1 GCA_019416775.1 Oscillospiraceae bacterium
CTTATCTTGTATGCTTTAGAATAGCTGAAAGTTATTACTTTAAAGAAAATCTGCCCGATATAATCGGACAGACATGAAAGAACAGTTAAGAATCAAATTCCTCCAGGTACTTTTGCAGATCTTCTTCATCAGCCACCGGGATCCCTTCTTCCAGCCGCTGTTGGTCGTAATCCGGCAGGGTGTAGGTGAAGATGTCCAGCACCTGCCGGGGTTCCTCCTCCCCGGGAAGATACAGCCCGATCTTTCCATCGGTTTCCCGCAGCAGGTAGGCGTAGTCTTCTCCGCCGGAACGTTGGCTGGGCAGAGCCGCTTGATTGGCGCAAAACAGGATGATCCCCACTGTCAACAGGGCAGCCGCCGCTGCTCCCAGCAGAATCCACAACAAAATTCGGCTTTTTTCTCTCATCCAGCATTCCTCCCGGCTGCTTACATTACCTGCAGTATGTCCAAAACAGTAATAAAGATACGGGAATTTGAAACTTTATTTGAAATTTTTTTTGCCGTGCTTAACAAATGGCGAAAAGTGTGGTACAATAAAGAAACAATTATCTCAGCGTTCTTTTAGGTAATACCATAGAAAGGTTGGATTTCATGAGCACAGGTTCTTCTTCCGGTCGAAACGGCAAGCAGCCTCAGAAGAAGCCCGTGAAGCGCGTGGAAAAGGTGATCTTATCCACGCCGGCTCCTTCCGGCAAAGGAAAGAATGGCTCTTCCGGGAGCAGAAAAAGTATGGCCCGGACGGGCGGCCAAGAAGTGGGCGCTGCACGCCGTGTCAGCCGTGGGGTACTAAAAACGATTGCGATCATTTTTTTGGTGCTGCTAATTATGATTTGCATTGTGGGCACAGCTATGACCGTGTTTATTATGAAGTATGTAGAATCGGACGCAGTGATCAATTTGGATGATCTGAGTTTGAACTACACTACTACCATTTATGCTGTGGGCAGCGACGGGGAATATACCGAAATGCAGACCATTTCCGCGGAAGGAAACCGGATCTGGGTCAGCATTGACGACATTCCTCAGCACGTTCAGGATGCGTTTGTGTACAGTGAAGACGAACGGTTTATGCAGCACACAGGGGTGGACTGGTTTCGAACCATCGGCGCTTTTGTGGATATGGTGGCGGGGCAGCTCGGCTTTGACAACACCGGGTTCGGTGCTTCCACCATCACCCAGCAGCTGATCAAAAACATCAACGGCGACTACTACGACCGCACTGCCTCCAACAAGATGCAGGAGATTGTAGGCGCCTTGAATTTGGAGCGGCACTACTCCAAAGAACAGATTTTGGAAGCCTATCTCAACTACATTAATCTAGGCAATGGCTGCTATGGGGTAGAGGCTGCCAGCCAGAAGTATTTCGGCAAAAGCGTATCAGAATTGACCTACACCGAAGCGGCCGCTTTGGCGGTAACCACCAAGAGCCCCAGCAACTTGAATCCTTTGGATAATCCGGAAGCTAATAAGGAACGGCGCAATCAGGTGGCTCTGTCCAAAATGCTGGAGTTCGGTACCATCACTCAGGAAGAATATGACGCCTGCATCCAAGAGGATTTGGTGATTGTCAACGCCGATTTGGGGGCTAATACCTCCACCGGCACATATAATTGGTACACCGATGAAGTAATCCGCCAGGTCCAGGAAGATTTGGTAGAGGAATATGGGTATGACAGCGATGAAGCCTTGAGCATGATCAATCGAGGCGGATATCGCATCTATACCAATTGCGACTATACTATGCAGACCCAGCTGGAAAACGCCTTTTTGGATGACTCCAATTTCGGTTCCAGTATGACTAACTCTGCCGGTGAAAAACCCAGCGCCGCCATTGTGGTGATGGACTACAGCGGCAATGTGAAAGCTTTGGTAGGAGACCGGTATGAGAAAACTGGGAATTTGGTGTGGAGCAATGCCACCCAAGGTTTGATCTCCCCTGGCTCTTGTATGAAGCCTATAACGGTATACGGGCCTGCCATTGACAACGACACCATTACCTATTCCAGTATGTTGATCGATGAACCGATCAAAGCCCGCAACGATGAAGGGGAAATGGTGGATTGGCCTCAGAACTATGACCGGGTATGGACCCGTCGGGGCTACACCATGGCAGAAGCACTGCAGGAATCCAAAAACACCATTCCTGCCCAATTGATCCAGACCCTGACACCCCAATACTGCTATGACTTCTTGACTCAGAGAGTGGGCATTTCCACCTTGGCAGCAGAAGAAGCCAGTCACGAAGCCTTGACCTTAGGCGGCTTGACCTACGGCATTTCGGTAGAAGAGTTGACTGCGGCCTATCAGATCTTCGGCAATGGCGGCGTTTACAATGAACCCAAGTATTATTCCACTGTGGTGAATGCTCAGGGAGAAGTGGTATTGGATACCGGTGATCAGCAGGGTTCCCAGGCCATCTCCACACAGACCAGCTATATTATGAACCGGATGCTGAAAAATGTAGTGGAACAGGGCACCGGTACTGCAGCTCGGGTCAGCGGCGTGGAAGTGGTAGGTAAAACCGGTACTTCCAGCTACAGCGAGGATTTGTCCTTTGTGGGCTTGTCCCCCAGCTATGTGGCGGGTGTGTGGCTGGGCTACACCGAAAATAAAGAGACCATTTCCGGCGGATATTCTCCCGCTCGAGTATGGAGAAACCTGATGAGCGGTATTGTGGCCGGAGCAGAAACCACCTTCCAGATGGATACCACCGGTGTGGTGGAATCCTACTACGATCCCTCCACTGGCAAGTGTACTTCCAACAACACCGGTTATTTGGGTTACTACAAAGAAGGGCATTTGGAACAATGATTTTTCCCGCAGAGTCTTGTGGATTCTGCGGGATTTTTGTAAGAAAAGGAGAAACACCATGAAATATCTTTCTTGGAACGTCAATGGCCTGCGGGCCTGTTTGGGCAAGGGCTTTTTGGATTATTTTTGGCAGCAGGATGCGGATGCGTTCTGTTTGCAGGAAACCAAGCTGCAGCCGGGCCAGGTGGAATTGGAGCTTCCGGGGTACCATCAATACTGGCATTCAGCGGTCAAGAAGGGGTATTCCGGTACAGCTATCTTTTGTAAACAGAAGCCGCTAAGCGTTTCGTATGACATCGGAGATCCGGTTATGACCGGGGAAGGCCGGAGTATTACCCTGGAGTTTTCGGATCATTATCTGGTGACGGTATACACTCCAAACGCCCAGCAGGGATTGGCTCGCATCGATTACCGGATGGCTTGGGAGGATGCCTTCCGAGCCTATCTTCACAAATTGGATGAAACCAAGCCGGTGATTGTCTGCGGGGATTTGAACGTGGCCCATCAGGAAATCGACCTGAAAAATCCAAAAACCAATCGGGGCAATGCAGGATTCAGCGACCAGGAACGGGGCAAAATGACCCAGCTTCTGGACAGCGGCTTTACCGATACCTTTCGTTTGCTTCACCCGGAGGACACCGGAATTTACAGCTGGTGGAGTTATCGGTTTAAAGCTCGAGAAAAGAACGCCGGCTGGCGCATCGATTATTTTTTGGTATCCGACCGAATGAAGGATCGGGTGAAGGAAGCCAATATCCATACCCAGGTGCTGGGCAGCGATCATTGCCCGGTGGAGCTGATTTGGGAATAAAAGAAAGAGGATGAACCGTGTGGAAATACGGCGCATCCTCTTTTTTGTCGACTGCCGATGGATAAGGAAATCGCCGCACAGTTTTGCTGCACGGCGGTGAGTTTTCTTTCATTCATTGAGTGAAGTGCTGTCTCCCAGAGCAAAATCGAAGCCGAAACGCTTTGGGCTTTAATTGTGCAGCCGCCGAATCAGTTTAAAGGCTACTTCGTGCTGCAATACCAAGGGCTTTTCCATGGCAAAGAATACCAAACCGCTGGTGCTGCTGGTAATTTCCGCAGACACTTCGGCGGTGAATGGGTCCAAAATCAGGCCGATGATCTCCCCATATTTTACCTCATCACCAGGAGCTTTCAGGGCGCGAAAGATGCCCCCGGCGGGAGTCAGTACCGTGGCCAAATCGTTTTCGTTGATGACGGTGGAAAGGTAGCCGTTGTGGCAGGTGTACTTTACCACCCCCACCCGGCTGAGATACCGCAGTACGGCGCTGACTGCTTGGGCGGCGCTTTCCTCATCGATCCGTGCCGTTTCTCTGGTGTACAGGCTGAAGGCATTGGACTCCCAAATCTGCCAGTTGTAGTTTAACGTAGTCGTGTCAATGGGTTTGGGAGTGCGCATGACCACATAGGGCAGGCCAAATAAGTTCCCCAAAGAGGAACTTTGGTAGCCGGTGTCCATGATTCGCACATGGGGTACGAAATCTCCCGGTAGATAGAAGCTGGCAAAGTGGATGCCGCAATGATACCCCTTGACGGCGTCAAACACTGCCGCGGCAATCCGTTGGGTGGTTTCCCCTTTGTTGTAGCCGGGGAACATTCGGTTAATATCGGTGTTGTCCATGGGCCAGAACCGCTTGCCTACGTTCATGGAATAGCGGTTGACGCAGGGAATCACTAAAATTTCATGTCCAGGCAGAAGGGTACCCCGCTTTTCCATCTCGGTGAGGGCCTGGATCAGTTTGGCGCAGACGTACATCTGCTGTACTTCATTGCCCCGGATTCCCCCCACCACAGCGCAGGATTTTTCCCCGGAGCCGAAACGAAAGCCTTCCAATATAAAATCCTGGCGGTAGGGCGTAGGTTGCCGGTATAAGATTTCCCGCTTCACTGCACTTCACCTCCCGTCAGAATTCGGGCCAGCAGGCTGCCGGGATAAACTACCGGGTATTCCCGCAGGGTAAACAGCAGCCCGTCGGTTGGGGCAGTGACCCGCTCTCGAATCTCCCCGGTAAGGGGATCGGCGATGATGCCTAAAAGTTGTCCGGACTGCACCCGGCCGCTGTGCTGGGCTTCTGCCATAAAGATGCCCGCCGCATTGGCGTTCAAAAAGGCCACTTCATCCTTGCTGATAATAGGGGTGTGGGTACAGTGGGTAGGTCCCTCCCACATGCCCTGGGTTTTCATCAGGTTGAGGATGCCCTCGGTGAGCTGTTCACCGTAAGAGCGGGTTAGCCGCATTCCTACTCCCATCTCCACCACCAGACAGCGCGTGCCCAGGGTGTTCATGCTGTGAGCAAAGGTGCTGTGAAGCACCGTGGCTGCTCCGTGAATCCAGACAAAATCGATGTTCAGCTGCTTGGCCAAAGGCACCAGCCGGTCCGCCGTCTCTTCTGAGATTCGAACCTGGGGCAGTTCCCGCAAAAAGATGTTGGAAGCATGGATGTCAATGGCAATGTCTGCTCCGGTGACATCCTGGATGATTTTCTGCGCCAGGAATTCCGCTGCCGGCCCATCGCTTTCTCCGGGAAAGATCCGGTTCATGTCTAGATCAAACAAAGGTACGCCGCGCTGGATGGTGTTGATGCCCATAGGGTTGATGGCCGGATAAATGTCCACTATGGCATGGAGATACTC
>DXWR01000106.1 GCA_019416775.1 Oscillospiraceae bacterium
AGATGTGTATAAGAGACAGGATCATAACGGTCAAGCCGACGTTTCCGCCGCCGTCACATCCGGAGAAACCAACGAGCGCAGTGGCTGCCATAGCGGCGGTCAAAACTCCGCACAAGCAGCGCTTAAAAATGCGTTTGTTCATAATTTTCCTCCTGTCTTTTTTAGTACATCGGCTCTGCTTAAGAGTTCACAGAACCTTCATACTTTATTTCAGAAACCTTGAAGAATGCCCTGAATCCTTCACTGTTTCTTAATACACGTCAATACTAGCACAAATGCACTGCCATTGTCAAGTATTTTCGTTTAATTTCTCCAACTTTTTGGGCATTTTTTTCATTCGACTTGCTCTGAATGTAAGTTTTGCCGGAAAAGCCTGGATATTTTCCGGGATTTTTCCCTTTCGATTTTGCAAAATCCTTACCCTTTAGTCATAAATTATCCACAAAACCATTGGAGAAAATTCACAAATGTCCAGAAAAAACAGCGCCTTCCGAGTAATCAGAAAGCGCCGTAAATTCTCTGGAGTTTGCTGTGCTTTCAACGGTTAGAAAAATTTACTTTTTCTTCTGTCCGTAATACGCATTGGGTCCATGCTTGCGCATAAAGTGCTTGTCCTGCATATCCTGAGGCGCAGTGGCCACTTTGGGGTTCACCATTTCGGTGAACATATCCATCTTGGCCACCTCTTCCAGTACCACAGCATGGTACACGGCGTCGGCAGGATCGGTACCCCAGGTGAAGGGGCCGTGGTTCTTGCAGATCACCGCAGAAACGTACATGGGGTTGATGCCCCGTCCCTGGAAGGTCTCAATAATCACCTTGCCGGTGTTCTTCTCATAGGCTTCTTCGATCTCTTCCTTGGTCAGGTTTCTGGCGCAGGGAATGGGGCCGTAGAAGTAGTCCGCATGGGTGGTGCCGTAGCAGGGGATATCCCGGCCGGCCTGAGCCCAAGAAGTGGCATAGGGAGAGTGGGTGTGCACCACGCCGCCGATTTCCGGGAAAGCATTGTACAGTTCCTGATGGGTGGGGGTGTCGGAAGAAGGATTCAGATCCCCTTCCACCACCTTGCCGGTTTTCAGGTCCACAACCACCATATCGGAGGGCTTCAGTTCGTCATAATCCACGCCGGAGGGCTTGATGACGAACACGCCTTTTTCCCGGTCCACGCCGCTGACGTTGCCCCAGGTATAGGTCACCAATTTCCGTGCAGGAAGCTCCATATTGGCTTCATACACTTTTTGTTTCAGTTCTTCCAGCATAATGAAGTTCTTCCTTTCCCATTAACCGAAGTTCAATCAGATAATGCCCTTGATTTTGTAGGCAACATCCTTGAGCATCAGATCCTGCTTGAACTGACGGACGTTGGTTCCTTCGCCGATGTAAACGAATTCAATGCCGCACATATCGGCGTAGTCTTCCATCTGTTCCGCAGTCAGATCAAAGCTCAGCACGGTGTGGTGAGCGCCGCCGGCATAGATCCAGCATTCCGCAGCGGTCTGCAGATCCGGCAGGGGCTTCCAGGTGCACTTGGCCACAGGCAGGTTGGGGGTGGGGTTCGGGCAGGGAACGGCTT
>DXWR01000107.1 GCA_019416775.1 Oscillospiraceae bacterium
CTTTCCTTGTCAAAAAAGAGATTCGTTTTCCGTCAAATGCAAAGGCTTAGTCTTCGGGAACTTCACCCATCAGCCGGCGCATGACCTCTTTGTAGGCGTCCTCTTCGCCGCCCATATCCCGGCGGAACCGGTCCTTGTCCAGCTTTTCCTTGGTGTCGCAGTCCCACAGCCGGCAGGTGTCGGGGCTGATTTCGTCGGCCAGCACAATGGTGCCGTCGCTGAGGCGGCCGAATTCGATTTTAAAGTCCACCAAATCCAGGTTCAGGGTCTTGAGGAATTTCACCATGAAGTCATTGACCGCAAAGGCGTACTTGGCGATGGTGTCCAGCTCTTCCTTGGTGCACCATTCCATGGACAGGATATGGTACTCATTTACCATGGGATCGCCCAGGGCATCGTCCTTGTAGCAGTATTCCAGTACAGGGCGCTTTAAGGGGGTGCCTTCCGGCAATCCCAGCCGCTTGGACAGGCTGCCGGCAGCGATGTTGCGCATGATCACTTCCAGGGGAACGATCTGTACCCGCTTTACCACGGTTTCCCGGTCAGAGATCTCTTCCACATAGTGGGTGGGGATGCCTTCCTTTTCCAGCATCTTCATCATATAGTTGCTCATGCGGTTATTGATGATGCCCTTGTCGTGGATGGTGCCCTTCTTGGCGCCGTTGCCGGCGGTGGCATCGTCTTTGTAATCCACGATCAGCAGGTTGGGATCTTCCGTCTCCCAGACTTTTTTGGCTTTTCCTTCATAGAGCTGCTTGGTTTTAATCATGGTCAGTCATCCTTTCTTATTTTGATCCAAATGCAAAGTGGAATGCGGTTTGCTTAGTAAGCGGCGGATACCTTTTCGTCTTTTTCCAGCACCGACTGGGTCATCTTGGCCCGCATGGCCTTCAGTTTTTCTTCCAGAGCCGGTTCGCTGATGGAGAGGATTTCCGCAGCCAGAATGGCGGCATTGGCGGCGCCGTCGATGGCCACGCTGGCAACCGGGATGCCGGAGGGCATCTGCACGGTGGAGAGCAGGGCGTCCATGCCGTCCAGAGTGGAGGACTTAATGGGAACGCCGATGATGGGCAGGGTGGTGTAGGCTGCCAGCACGCCGCCCAGATGAGCAGCTTTGCCAGCGCAGGAGATAATCACCCCAAACCCTTTTTCCCGGGCGGAATCGGCAAAGGCAGCTGCCTGTACCGGAGTGCGGTGAGCGCTTAAAACATGGACTTCCACCGGGATGTCAAATTCCTTGAGCTGGTTGATGCACTTTTCTACCACAGGCAGGTCGCTGTCGCTGCCCATAATCACAGCAACTTTTTTCATAGTTGATTCCAACATCCTTTCTCTTCATGGGTTTTGTTCGGATGGGATAGAAAAAAGCCATAGGGTTTCCGATAGGGGAGAGCCTATAGCTTTACTGAGTTGCGCAGCCGCCGGCAAAGGGGTAGGAGTAGGCCCGGCAGCGCCAATGATTGCAGCGAATCATCATCATCCCGGACACTCCTTTCCTACCCGGCCAAAAGGCCTGCACAAAAATCAATCCACCTCTAGTTTACCTGAAAAGCGGCGTTTTTGCAATACTTGTTTCAGAGAAAAAAAGACGGAAATCTTACCATTTCTGTAGAATTTTACAAAAACCGTTCCTAAAGTTAACAATTCCCCAGCAGAATCGCCGGGAATTTTCGGATTTTTAGGGAGTGATTTTGAAAAATCGCTGTTTTGCGACGGCTTTCGATAAAAAATGCCGTTTTATTTTATGAAAATTTTGGGCTTTGCAGCTGTTTGCCCGCAGGTTTTCGCAAAAAGGGAGGTTG
>DXWR01000108.1 GCA_019416775.1 Oscillospiraceae bacterium
TTATTATATTGTTAAGATTTTAACAATGCCGTTTGATTCTAGTCCGTGGGAACAGCGGCAATGAAAGATGGAGGTACAGTGATATGGCGAAAAAAGAAGCTGCCGTTGAAACCGAGCAGAAGATCGACGTTGCTAAGGTTATCGACGAGCACGTGGCAAAAGCCAAGGTGGCCCTGAATCAATTCATGAGCTACTCTCAGGAACAAATCGACCACATTTGTCATCAGATGGTTTTGGCCGGTTTGGACAACCACATGAAGCTTGCCAAGATGGCGGTGGAAGAAACCAAGCGTGGCATTTATGAGGACAAGATCATCAAGAACATGTTCTCCACCGAATATATCTGGCACAGCATTAAAGACATGAAGACGGTTGGCATCGTCAACGACAACGAATTGGAAGGCTATTTGGAAATTGCCGAGCCCATTGGTGTTATCTGCGGCGTAACCCCCGTCACCAACCCCACTTCTACCACAATCTTTAAGTCTCTCTGCGCCATCAAAGCCCGTAACCCCATTATCTTCGGCTTCCATCCCGGCGCACAGCAGTGCTCTGTCGCCGCTGCAAAGATCATTCTGGAGGCTGCTGTGAAGGCCGGCGCTCCTGAAAACTGCATTCAGTGGATTGAATATCCTTCCATTGAAGCAACCAACTATTTAATGAACCATCCCGGTGTATCCATGATTTTGGCTACCGGTGGCCCAGGCATGGTAAAGGCTGCTTACAGCGCCGGCAAACCGGCTCTGGGCGTAGGCCCCGGCAACGTACCCGCTTATGTAAACAAAACCTGCAATCTGGAACAGGCCTGCAACGACATTATGCTCTCCAAGAGCTTTGACAACGGCATGATCTGTGCTTCCGAACAGGCTGCCATTGTAGACGCAGAGATTGCGGATCAGTTTGAAACCATTTTGAAGGCCAATGACTGCTATTTCACCACGCCGGAAGAAACCGAAAAACTCAGCGAGTTCTGCTTCCCTGCTGCTAAGAACCATGCTTTGAACGGCGCCATCGTAGGTCAGTCTCCCTGCTGGATTGCCAAGCAGATTGGTTTGGACATTGACCCCAACACCAAGATCATCGTGGCCAAGGTGCCTCATGCGGGTCTGGATGTGCCGCTGTCTAAGGAAAAGCTCTCCCCCGTCCTGGCCATGATCGTGGTCAACGGCGAAGAAGAAGGTTTTGCCACTGCGAAAACCATGCTGGAAATCGGCGGTATGGGTCACTCTGCTGCTATTCACACCGGCGATATGGAAATGGCTGACCGCTACGGCAGCGCAATGCCCGCCGGCCGTATCATCGTGAACTCTCCTTCTACCCACGGCGGTATCGGCGACATCTACAACACCAATATGCCTTCTTTGACCCTGGGCTGCGGCTCTTACGGCCAGAACTCCACCACTTCCAACGTCTCCGCCAACAACCTGGTGAACATCAAGAGAGTTGCAAAAAGGAGAGTCAATATGCAGTGGTTCAAAGTTCCCCCGAAAATTTATTTCGAAGACGATTCCATTCAGTATCTGGAAAAGATGCCCAACATCTCCAGAGCTTTCATCGTTACCGACCCCACCATGGTGAAGTTGGGCAACGTAGACAAGCTGCTGCACTATTTGAGAAAGCGTCCTCAGCACTGCCATTCTGAAATCTTCTCCGACGTGGAAAGTGATCCCAGTGTGGAAACCATTATGCGCGGTGTGGATATGATGAACCAGTTCCAGCCCGACGTGATCATTGCTTTGGGCGGCGGTTCTGCTATGGACGCTGCCAAGGGCATGTGGCTGTTCTATGAACATCCCGATGTGGACTTTACCGGCTTGCGTCTGAAGTTCATGGACATCCGGAAGCGTGCCTATCACTTCCCCAACCTGGGCAAAAAAGCGCAGATGGTGTGTATCCCCACCACTTCCGGTACCGGTTCTGAAGTAACTTCCTTCTCTGTTATTACCGACAAGAAGAACAACATCAAGTATCCTCTGGCTGACTACGAATTGACTCCTGACGTGGCCATCATTGACCCGCAGTTCGTGCAGAGCCTGCCCAAGAGCCTGGTTGCTGACTGTGGTATGGACGTTTTGACCCATGCCATTGAAGCTTACGTTTCTGTTCTGGCCAGCGACTACACCGACGGCTTGGCCATCAATGCCATCAAGCTGGTGTTTGATTACCTGCGTGATTCCTACGATTGCGAAGATCCTCATCGCCGCTCTCTGGCAAGAGAAAAGATGCACAACGCTTCCTGCATTGCCGGTATGGCTTTCACTAACGCATTCCTGGGCATCAACCACTCCCTGGCTCACAAGCTGGGCGGCGAATACCACATCCCCCACGGACGTGCCAACGCCATCCTGCTGCCTTGGGTCATTGAGTATAATGCCACCAAGCCGGTGAAGTTTGCCACCTGGCCGAAGTACAACCACTTCATTGCCGATCAGCGTTTGGCAACCATTGCTCAGATTTTGGGTCTCCCCTGCTCCACCACCGAAGAAGGTGTGGCCAGCTTGATTAAGGCGGTTCGGGATCTGAACGAATACCTGCACATTCCGGCAAGCATTAAGGATGCCGGTGTGGACGAAGCGGTATTCCTTGCTGGTGTGGACGAATTGGCCGACAAGGCGCACTCCGACCAGTGCACCACTGCCAACCCCCGCTATCCTCTGGTCAGCGAGCTGAAGGATCTGTACCTGAAGGCTTACTACGGCACTGCCGATTATCCCAGAAAGTAATTTTGAATTTTAAGAAGGGCCGGTACGGGTATTCCGTATCGGTCTTTTTTTGACATTTGGATCAAAGTATGATATACTAACATTGCTGGTTTGATTTAAACCGTTAAAGTGCTAAAAGAAGGAGTGTGAAGAATGGCACCTAGAAAAGGAAGCCTCATGGAAGTCCGGGACGACATCAAAGTTCTGGATGCCACCATCCGCGATGGCGGATTGTGCAATAATTTTCGATTCAGCGATGAATTTGTTACCGAGCTGTATAAGACCAACATTAAGAGCGGTGTTGACTATATGGAATTCGGCTATAAAGCCAGCCGTAAGCTGTTCCGGGAAGAGGATTTCGGCAAATGGAAGTTCTGCAAGGAAGAGGACATCCGTTCCATTGTAGGAGACAATATTTCCGATCTTAAAATTGCGGTTATGGCAGATGTAGGCCGGTGCGATTTCAAAACTGATTTTTTACCCAAAAAAGATAGCGTCATTGATATGGTGCGGGTGGCCTGCTATATTAACCAGATCCCGGCAGCCATTGAAATGATTGAATATCTCCATGACCTGGGCTATGAAACCACCTGTAATATTATGGCGGTATCCCAGTGCGACAGTGAGCAAATCGAACAAGCCTTGGAAATGCTCTGTACCTCCAGCGTGGACGTGATCTATCTGGTGGACAGTTATGGTTCCCTCTATCCGGAAAACACCTCTGCCTTGGCAGAAAAGTATCTGAAAGCCACAGAAAAGGCAGGAAAACAAGCAGGTTTTCATGCCCACAACAACCAGAATCTGGCCTTTGCCAATACCATTGAAGCGCTGTCCTACGGGGTTTCCTATCTGGATGCCACTGCCCAAGGAATGGGCCGCGGTGCGGGAAACTGTGCCATGGAACTGCTGCTGGGCTTTTTGAAAAATCCGAAATATAACCTGTACTCCCTGCTCACTTTCATTGAAAAGTATATGCTTCCCTTAAAGGAGCAAGGGATTGTTTGGGGTTACGATTTGCAGTATATGTTCACCGGGCAGTTGAACCGTCATCCGCGGGAAGCCATGGAATTCACCGCCCAAGGACGGAAAGATTACTGTGAATTCTATAAATCTCTGCTGGAAAATTTCTAACGTTTTTCCCTTATGGAGCAAAAAACAGCCTTACTCTCACGAAAACGGAGGTAAGGCTGTTTTTCTTGTTATTTTCTCTGGCGACGGCGGATGAGTTGATAGATCCCGAATCCCGCACAGGCAAGCAGGATTAAAATGCTGATGATTTGAGAGGTAGAGATGCCGATTCCAAACCAAATGCCACGATAAGTGTCTCCACGGAAGAATTCTAGAACGAACCGTCCCACTGCATAGATGGCAAGGTAAAGGAAAAACAGGTAATGCTTCATCTTTCCTTTTTGCAGCATCCAAAGTAGAAATAAGAATAACAGAAGATTAAATCCTGCTTCCACCAGCTGTACCGGAAAGCGTGGCACGCCGTTGGCACTTTCCAGCATACTGTTGTGGAAGGTAATGCCGTATTCCCACTCCACGCCATAACAACAGCCGCCTACAAAGCAGCCGATTCGTCCAAAGCAGTGGAACAGCGGTACAGCACAAGCTAGGATGTCGGTGTATCCACCCAATGGCTTCACTTTCATTACTTTTGCTGCAATAGCTCCGGCTGCAATGCCGCCCAGCAAACCACCGTAAAACACTTGCCCACCAAAAATGCCACCCATAATTGCTGTAAAAGAATCCCAATCATGGATATGGCCAATGAGATAGAAATAATTAATATTGGTAAGAGCATAGACCAAATGGCCGCCAAGAAAGACACCGATGACGGCAAAGAGCAGAATAAACACCATGGTCACTTCGTTGAGTTTTTTCCGCTTTGCCATGAGATAACTGAAGGCGCCGGCTGCTAAAGCACCGATTAGTGCCAAAATCGCATAGCTGCTGATCTCCCTGCCCAAAATGACGATATTTCCGATCATGATAAAAGTCTCCCCTTACTGGGTTTTTGCATAGAGAAAAAGCGCCTGCCGCAAAAGCAGGCGCCTTCTTTTCTGCATACAAATTACAAGATTAGTAATAAGCGGCCAGGCTAGCCAGGCTGTTATAGCTAGAGCAAGCAGTGCAAAGAATGCAGGAGTAGCAGATTGCACCAATGAGGCTGAATGCGCAGCCTACAATGCCAAGCACTAAACCGGCAATTGCCAAACCTTGAGATTGGCCGGTCGCTTTCAACTTTTTCATGCTGATAGCACCAAAGACAACGCCCAGAATGGACAAAATAAAGGTGAAATATCCAACATAAGGAATCAATCCACCGACGATGCCCAAGATGCCGCAAACTAAAGCAGCAATTCCCATGCCTTTGCCATTGTTCTGATCCATAACTCTTTCTCCTTTAAGTAAGAAACTTGGTTTTGTTTTGCAAAGCCAGTGCTTCATCAAACCGCCCTTGCGTTTGAACCTCATTC
>DXWR01000109.1 GCA_019416775.1 Oscillospiraceae bacterium
ATAACGGCGTGGGCATCGCCGGGGAGGATGTCCCCACTGCCTTTTTGCGCCACGCCACCAGTAAGCTTCAAAAGCGGCAGGATTTGGAGCAGATCGCCACTTTGGGCTTCCGGGGAGAAGCCTTGGCATCCATTGCCGCGGTGGCCAAGGTGGAACTGCTCACCAAAACCTTGGAGGAAAAATTGGGCACCCGGGCCACCGTTCAGGGCGGGGGAAGGGTGCACACCGAGGCGGTGGGCTGTCCGGAGGGCACCACAGTGGTAGTCCGGGACTTGTTTTACAACCTTCCTGCCCGGCTGAAGTTTTTGAAAAAAACCGCCACCGAAGCCGCCTATGTGGTGGATGTGGTGGAAAAGCTGGCCTTGAGTCATCCGGAAATCTCCTTCCGGCTGATAAAAGACAATAAATCCCTGCTCCATACCCCCGGAGACGGCAAGCTGCTCAGCGCGGTGTACGCCGTGTTGGGCCGGGAGTTTGCCGCCCAGGTGAGGGAAGTGGACTATACCTACAACAATATCCGCCTCACCGGATTGGTTACCCGCCCGTCTTATACCCGGGCCAACCGGAAACTGCAGCTGTTTTTCGTCAACCAGCGGTATGTGCGCAGCGGCCTTTGTATGCAGGCGCTGCAGGAGGCGTATAAAAATGAAATTATGATCGGCCGGTTCCCCGCCTGTGTGCTGGAACTGACCCTGCCCTATGCCAGCGTGGATGTGAATGTCCATCCGGCGAAAACCGAAATCAAGTTTTTGCAGGATTCCTCGGTGTATGAGTGCATTTATTTTGGGGTAAAGAGTGCATTGAGCGCCGCAGATGAATTGACCCCGCCTGCGGAAAAGAAACCACTGCCCACCCATCCTCCGGTTCCTACAGGGGTGCAGCAGACCTTAAACGATTCCAAAGCAACTACCGTTTCTCAAGATGGGGCAGTTTCAAAACCGTCTCCTTCCGGACAGATACCCAAGCAGGAAAAAACGCCGGCTGCCCCGGTGCCATTGGGGCCGGAAAGGTGGCAGCGCTCCCCATCCACGGGTTTGCGTTGTCCTTCTCCTTATTGGGACCCCAAACCAGAATCCCAGCAGCAACCCAAACCGGCCTTCGCTTCTTCCGATGACCGGCTGGAGCAGGCGGTTCAGGGATTTTCCTTTCTCTCCGGAGCTAATTTTTCCGCTCCCAAGGAGACGCCTTTGCCGAAGCCCCAGCCTGTCCCCGTTGCGCCAAAATCCCATCAGGCAGAAGAAGCACCCCCATTGCGCTATATCGGGGAGGTGTTTCAAACCTATCTGCTGTTGGAAGCAGGAGATAAGCTGATTGTGATGGACAAGCACGCCGCTCACGAGCGGATTCGCTACGAACAGCTTCGCAGCCAGCTCAGTTTGGATTGCGCCCAGGCATTGGTTCACCCTGTCCCCTTGACTCTGACTGCCGATCAGCAGGCACTGGTGGAAGAAAACCGTTCCCGCTTGGCGGAGTACGGCCTTCGGTTTGGACGGACGGAAGAGGGAATCTGCCTGACCGCCGCCCCTTCCGTGTTGGAGCACAGTCAGCTTTCCCTGTTGGTGGAGGAGATGCTTTCTTCCATTGCCGCCGGAAAACAGGACATTTCGCCGGCGGCTTGGGAACGGTTGTTGGAAACCACGGCCTGCCGGGGCGCCATCAAAGGCGGGGAGGAAAATTCCCGGGAAGAACTGGAGCGGCTGGCCCTTCAGGTATGGAAAGACCCCACCATCCGGCATTGTCCCCACGGACGGCCGGTGGCGGTGGTACTGACCCGCCGTCAACTGGAAAAGCGGTTTGGCCGCACCGGCAGCCAGGCGCTGCTGGGAGAGGAGGAGCCTTTTGGAGGATAAAATTAAATTAGCGGTAGTCACCGGCCCCACTGCTTCCGGAAAAACTTCTCTGGCTGTGGAGCTGGCCTTGGAGTTGAACGGGGAGATCATCGGGGCGGACAGTATGCAGATCTATCAAGGACTTCCCATTGCCACCGCTCAGCCTACCCCGGAGGAACAGAAGGGAGTCCCCCACCATCTCATCGCCTTTTTGAAACCGGATCAGCCTTTTTCGGTGAGCGATTATGTGTCCCTGGCCCAAAAGACCATCCGGGAGGTGTGGCAGCGGGGAAAACTTCCCATTCTCTGTGGGGGAACGGGGCTTTATCTCCAAAGCACGGTGGACTGCATTGCCTTTGACCGATCCGCCGCCGGAGACGACGCCCTTCGAGAAGAACTGATGGAGCAGGCCAAACAAGATCAAGGGAAAAGCCTTTACAGGGAGCTTTGCCAGATCGACCCCGATTCCGCCAGAATCATTCACCCCCACAACTACGTCCGCCTGGTGCGGGCCATCGAAGTATATCGTTTGACCGGTAAGACCCTTTGGGAGCAAAAACAGCTCAGCCGCAGGGAAAGCCAGTATCAGCTGGGCATGGTGGGTTTGAATTACGCCGACCGCAGTTTGCTGTATGATCGAATCAACCGCCGGGTGGACCAGATGGTGGAGCAAGGGCTGCTGGAAGAAGCCAAGCAGGTGCTGGCAAATCCGGCTTTGAAAACCGCTGCCAACGCCATCGGCTACAAGGAACTGCGCCCCTGGCTGGAAGGCAGTCTGTCCTTGGAGGAATGTTTGGAAAACCTGAAGCGGCAGACCCGCCGGTATGCCAAACGGCAGATTACCTGGCTGAAACGGGACCAACGGATTCATTGGCTGGACCCTTCCGCCATGGATTTTGACAGTTTAGTGAAACAGGCAAAACAGGTGCTTCAAAAAGACCTTTCCCTGTGCTATAATAGATGCATTGGCTAACCCAGTGCATCGGATTTCCTTTTTGATGTTGACCGAAAAACGTTTTGCAGCGTTTTACAGCTGTCCATTTGGCAAAACGGCAACACCAAGGGAAATCCGGAAAGGACTTGTAACCTGAAGGAGGAAAAGCTGTTTTCATGAACTCTTTGTTTAACCGTTTCGTGATTGTTTTGTTGAGTTTGTTCGGCGTGATCTTTTTTGCCTATCAAATTTACCAGATCGTCTATCAGCCCTACCAAACCGAAACGGTGCAGCTGGTCAATTACACCGATGAAGTAGCACTGGAAGGGGTGGTGCTCAAAGATGAGACGGTGATCCAAAGCGACTATAACGGCGTGGTGAAGTACGAATATGAGAATTCCCAAAAGGTATTGAGCGGCGCGGCGGTGGCCACGGTGTACGCCAACCAAAGCGACTTGCTGGCAGACAACCAGATTCAAACGCTGACCCGGCGGGTCAATCTGCTCAATCGGGTAGGCAGCGAAAATGCTGCCACCACCATCAACGCTTCTTCCGCCATCACCAGCCTGCAGCGGGCGCAGATGGATTTGATTTACGACGCCCAGACCGGGGCTTACGATGCCCTGGCGGACGATTCAGACACTTTGTTGGAAGGACTGCTTCAGCAGCAGAAGCTGTTGGACGAAAACTTGGATTTTTCCTCCGCCATTGCCGATTTAAACAGCCAGATTTCTTCGCTGCAAGCCAGTATGACCGGCTCTTCGGTGGAGATCACCGCCCCCTCTTCCGGCTATTTCACCAACGAAACCGACGGGTATGAGACGGTGCTCAGCACCTCTATGATCGGTACGGTTACGGTGGATGTGGTGGACCAGCTGCTGGCTACTCAGCCGGTAGAAGATTCGGGGCAGAATGTGGGAAAGCTGATGAGCGCCGCTAAATGGTACTACATCGCCAAGCTTTCTTCCAGCGACGCCATCCGCTTTTCCCAAGGGCAGACGGTGCAGCTGGTGTTCCACGGAAACACAGCTCAAACGGTGACGGCCACGGTGGAATCCGTCAATGTGGACGCTTCCAAAGAGCAGAGCGCCATTCTCTTTTCCAGCACGGTGGTAAACGGCGATTTGATGGATCTGCGGATGGAAAACGCCTACTGCATCTTTACTTCCGGCTCCGGGCTCCGGGTTCCCCGGGAAGCGGTGCGGGTGGTGGACGGTGAAATGGGCGTCTACGTCAATCGAAACCAGGTGGTAAAATTCAAAAAATTGGATGTCATTTACGAAGGAGCCGATTACCTGATCAGCAATGCCCATGTGGTATCTGACGCTGAAAACGGAATCGACGCCAACGATTACCTGTCGCTTTACGACGAAATCATTTTGAATGGGAATGATGTATATGACAATATGCCCCTCTCCTGAGACAGTACAACAAAATGTGGCCCAGATCCGCCGCCGGGTAGAACAGGCTGCCCGTTCCTGCGGCCGGGATCCCAAGGAAATCACCATCATGGCGGTGACCAAAACAGTAGAACCTCCCGCCATCAACGAAGCCATCCGCCAGGGCTTGACCCTGCTGGGAGAAAATAAGGTCCAGGAATTTCTGGATAAGCGTGAGCAGTACCTTCCCGCCACCGTCCACTTTATCGGCAATCTGCAAACCAATAAGGTGAAGTACATTATCGATAAAGTGGCCATGATCCAGTCGGTTTCCTCTGAAAAATTGGCCCAGGAAATTGAAAAGCAGGCGGCCAAGCACAATTTGGTGATGCCGGTGCTGTTGGAAGTGAATATCGGTCACGAGGAAACCAAAGGCGGATTTTCCCCGGAAGAACTGTACCAAGCCCTTCCCAGATTGGCTCAAATGGAGCATTTATCGGTGCAGGGATTGATGTGTATCCCCCCGGTAGAAGGTGCAGAGCAGTTTTTGCAGCGGATGGAGCAGATTTTTATTGACATCCGGGAGAAAAACATACATAATATAAACATGAGTGTCTTGTCCATGGGAATGAGCGGTGATTTTGAAGCCGCCATCCGCCACGGCTCCACTTTGGTGCGGATCGGCACCGGGCTGTTTGGCAAACGGGACTACTCAAAATAAGATGTGTGAATGCAATCCACCGAAAATACAGGAGGTAGCGGATATGGGATTGGGAGATAAACTCAGAAATATGTTCACGATTCCCGATGATGGGGACGAGGATGAAGTAGAACAGCAGGATATGATCGAAGAACCGGTGGTCAACCGCAATCGGAAGGCCCAGGAGTACGACGATTATGAAGAGGGAGGCAAGAAGAATAAAGTGGTGAACATTCACGCCACTACCCAGCTTCAGGTAGTTCTGGTGAAGCCGGAAGCTTTCCAGGATGCCAGCGCCATTGCCGACCATTTGAATGAAAAGCGCACCGTAGTACTGAACCTGGAAAGCGCCGGCAACGAGCTGGCCCGCCGTCTGGTGGACTTTTTAAGCGGTGTGGCTTACGCCAATAACGGCCAGATCAAGCGGGTGGCCAACAATACCTTCATCATCACTCCTTATAACGTGGATATTGTAGGCGATTTGTTGGATGAATTAGAAAACAATGGAGTCTACTTCTGATCGCGATGCAGCCATTCAGCAAAGAGGAAGTTCTTCTTACTGCCCGTCTGCGGAATTTGATCCGCAGTGCACAGGAGAAGAACTATCCTCGTTTTTCGCATTTTTTAGATGAGACCGGCATTGCCTTGGCACAGCAGCTCCTCCGGGAGGAGCAGGCGGAACAGTATGCCTTTTTCGGCGGCTTTTCCGGCGCCCGGCGGCAGATGTTGGGAATTTGTCCCGATTATCTCACGCCGGAACAGCTGGAATTTCCCATCGCCGTGCTGCGGTTTTCCTTTTCGGAAAAGATGGAGTTGACTCATCGGGATGTGCTGGGCAGCTTAATGAGCCTGGGCATCAAACGGGAAACCGTGGGGGACATTGTCCTGGAGCCGGGAACGGCTTATGCGGCGGTGTGCGAAGAACTGGCAGATTGGGCGCTGCAAAACATCATCCGCATCGGACGGGTGGGAGTGCAGACCCAGCTCTGGGACGGCAGTCAGGTGGTGCTGGAGCAAAAGTACCGCTGCGTGGGCGTTTCGGTGGCATCGCTGCGGCTGGATGCTGTGGTGGCAGCTGCATTGCCTGCCAGCCGTACTGTAGCGGCGGAATTGATCCAGGCGGGAAAGGTACTGCAAAACGGCCTGCCCCAAACCCAAACCAGCCGGACAGTGTCTCTAGGAGATACCATTACCGTCCGGGGCAGGGGAAAGTTTTTGGTGGGGGAGGACTTGGGTCAAACCCGCCGGGGAAGGATTCATCTGGAGATCAAGCATTTTATTTAGCGCAGCATACCAGTAAAATTGAAATAAGGAGGAAACAGCTATGACCATGGAAGATATCCGCAACGTCACCTTTGAACGTGTGGGCCGGCATGGATACCAGGCCGATGAGGTTGACGTATTCTTAAAAGAAGTGATGGATTACGTTCGGCAGCTTCAAAAAGAGCTGGAAGATTCCCAGCAGAAAATGAAGGTGCTGGCAGCGAAGGTGGAAGAATACCGCAACGACGAAGAAAGCATCCGGGAAGCTCTGTTGGGCGCCCAGAAGCTGGGCAAAAGCGTGGTGGCGGAAGCCAACGCCAAGGCGGAGCAGATTGCCACTAAGGCTTCTCAGGAAGCGGAAGCGGCTCTCAGCAGCGCTCGGTTGGAAGCAGCCAGCCTGAAAAACGAAGCGGAAACCTACGCCAATGATTTGCGCACCCGGGTCAAGGAAGAAACCGACCGCCGGGTGGCAGAAGCGGACCGGAAGGTGGCGGACATCATCCGGCAAAACCGCTATGACATTGAAAAGGAAGAAAGCCGCTTGGCCCGGATGAAGAAGGAAGTGGGCAGCTTTAAGTCCCAGATTATTGAGCTGTACCGGGCCCACATTGAGCTGCTGGATAAGCTTCCGGCCGAAGAACAGGCTGCTCCTGTGAAGGAAGAGCCGGCCTTCCAGCCCGTGCAATCGGAAGTGCAGCCGGAGCCGGTTGCACAGTCAGTACAGCCGGAATCCACACCGGAACCGGAAGCTGTTTCCACCGAAGGGACCCAGGAATTTGAAACTGGGGATGCCTTTAAAAAGCGCAAATTCGACAACCTGCAGTTTGGCAGCAATCTGCCCAAAGCCTAAGGCAGGACCAGGTTGCCACAGAAATAAGTCATCAAACGGATAGGGGAGAAACGCAGTCCATGGCACAGGATTACAATGAGACCATCAACCTTCCGCAGACCGATTTTCCCATGCGGGGGAATCTGCCTAAGCGGGAGCCGCAGTTCATCAAAGAGTGGGAAGAAGAAAAACTGTACCACAAAATCATGGAACACAATCAGGGCAAACCCATGTTTGTCCTCCATGACGGCCCGCCGTACGCCAACGGCAACGTCCACATGGGCACCGCAATGAACAAGGTGCTCAAGGACATTATCTTGAAGTACAAAAATATGAGCGGTTATCAGGCCCCCTATGTCCCGGGCTGGGACACCCACGGCCTGCCCATTGAGCTGAAAGCGCTGAAAAAGGACGGGGTAGATCCCCTGTCCATCACCCCGGTGGAGCTGCGCAAACTCTGCAAGGAATTTGCCCTTTCCTTCATCGGCAAGATGGAGGATCAGTTCAAGCGTCTGGGGGTGCTGGGCAACTGGGAAGATCCCTATATGACCTTAAAGCCGGAATTTGAAGCCAAGCAGATCGAAGTGTTCGGCGCCATGGTAAAGCGCAACTTCATTTACAAAGGCTTAAAGCCGGTGTATTGGTGCCCCGACTGTAAGACTGCTTTGGCGGAAGCGGAGATCGAGTATCAGGACGATCCCTGCCGCTCTATCTACGTGAAGTTCCAGGTCACCGACGACAAAGGTGTCTTTGCCGGCATGAACATTCCCAAGGAACAGGTTTACTTCGTGATCTGGACCACCACCACCTGGACCATTCCCGGCAATGTGGCTATCTGCTTAGGCCCGGAATATGAGTACACCTTGGTCAAAACCGGGGATCAGTACCTGGTCATGGCCAAGGAGTTGGCCGATGTCGCCATGAAGGCAGCCGGCATCACCGACTATGAATTTGTAGGCAGCTTTACCGGCAAAGAGCTGGAATATATGAAGGTGCAGCACCCCCTCTACGACCGTCAGTCTTTGGTGATTGTGGGCGACCACGTCACATTGGACAGCGGTACCGGCTGCGTGCACACCGCTCCCGGCTTTGGTGTGGAGGACTTTGAAGTCTGCAAAAATTATCCCGAACTGCCCATCATTGTCCCGGTGGACGGAGACGGCAAGCTCACCCAAGAAGCCGGTGAATTTGCCGGCTTGACCACCGACGAAGCCAATAAAGCCATCGCCATCAAGCTGGACTCCACCGGCGCATTGCTGGCCATGGAAAAGATTGTCCACCAGTATCCTCACTGCTGGCGGTGCAAAAAGCCCATCATCTTCCGGGCTACGGAACAGTGGTTCTGCTCGGTGGACGGCTTTAAAGACGAAGCCATCCAGGCCATTCACAACGTGAAGTGGATTCCCGATTGGGGTGAAGGCCGGATCGTAAACATGGTTCGGGACCGCAGTGACTGGTGCATTTCCCGGCAGCGGACCTGGGGCGTTCCCATTCCCATCCTGTACTGCAAGGACTGCGGCAAACCCATTGTCAACGACACCACCATTGCCGCCATCAGCGACCTATTCCGCCAGGAAGGTTCCGATGCTTGGTACACCCACGACGTGAAGGACTTCATTCCCGACACGGTGGCCTGCGAGTGCGGCTGTAAGGAATTTACCAAGGAAACCGACATCATGGACGTGTGGTTTGACTCCGGCGTCAGCCATGCTGCCGTGTTGGATCAGCGTTCGGATCAGCATTGGCCCGCCGACCTGTACCTGGAAGGCGCCGACCAGTACCGGGGCTGGTTCCAGTCCTCTCTGCTCACCAGCGTGGCCTGGCGGGGTCAGGCCCCCTATAAAGCGGTCTGCACCCACGGCTGGGTGGTGGACGGTGAAGGCCGGAAGATGAGCAAAAGCTTGGGCAACGGCATTGAAGCCCAGGAAATCACCGATCAGTTCGGCGCCGACATTCTCCGCCTTTGGGTGGCGTCCAGCGATTACCATGCCGACGTGCGGATCTCCAAGGAGATCTTAAAGCAGCTCTCCGACACCTACCGCAAGATCCGCAACACCGCCAAATATATGATCGGCAACTTGTATGATTTCAATCCTGACACCGATCAACTCCCACTGAATCAGCTCACCGAGCTGGACCGGCTGGCTTTGGTGAAGTGCAACCAGCTGATGGAACAGGCGTACAAAGCATACGAAGACATGGACTTCCATCTGGTGTACCATGCCGTGCAGAACTTCTGCACCATCGATCTGAGCCGGTTCTATCTGGATATCTGCAAAGACCGCCTGTACTGCGAAAGCAAGACCGGCGCCCTTCGCCGCAGCGCCCAGACCGCTATCTATCTGATTTTGGACGCCTTCACCAAGATCATCGCTCCCATCTTGGCCTTTACCGCCGATGAAATCTGGAAGAGCATGCCCCATACCCAGAATGAGGAAAAAGAACACGTTTTCTTCAATGAGATGAGCAAGCCTTTCCCGGTGGCGGCGGACGATGCCTTCTTAAATAAGTGGGATACCATCTTAAAAATCACCTCCGACGTGCAGAAAGCTCTGGAGCTGAAGCGTGCGGATAAACTCATCGGTAAGAGCCTGGAAGCTGCCGTGGTGCTGTATGCCGACGGCGAACTCTATGACTTTATCTCCGCCCATCAGGAAGAGCTCACCATGACCTTTATCGTCAGCCAGGTGGAAGCCGCCCATGGACAGGGCGAATTCACCGGTGATGTGGAGGGCCTTTCCATCACCGCAAAACTGGCTCAGGGCGAAAAGTGCCAGCGCTGCTGGAAGCAGGATGTCACCGTGGGAAGCAGCCACGACCATCCCACCCTCTGCGCCCGCTGCGCTCATGTGGTGGAGGAGCTTTAATCCCTAGTCTGTTGCAGCAAAGCAGTGGCTGTTTTTCCAGGAAAGGCAGCTGCTGTTTTCTGTGTGTAACTGGAGTGACGCTATGAAAAATCTATCTCTTTTGACTCGCAAGATTCTGGCTCTCTGCGGCGCTTTGGTGCTGGCCTTTTTGGATCAGCTCATCAAATATTTGGTGGTCATCTTTATTTCGCCGATGAATCTGCCTCAGGTGGAGGTGATCCCCGGTGTGTTGAGCCTGACCTATGTGGACAATCCGGGCATTGCCTGGAGTATGTTTATGGATCATCCGGAGATTTTGACCATCGCCACTGCGATCATGATGGCGGCGCTGCTGGTGTTCCTGTTTACTAAATTTGTTCGTTCCGGCGTGCTGATTGTTTTTTTGATGCTGGTGCTGGGGGGCGGTTTAGGAAATTTAGCGGACCGGGTGTTCCGGGGCAGCGTTGTGGACTACCTGCATCTGGAATTTATGAATTTCCCCATCTTCAACCTGGCGGACTGCCTGGTGGTGGTGGGCGTGATTCTCACGTTGGTGTGGCTTTTGGTATACTGGTTCCGGGATGAAAAACAGAATCTGCCGGAACACGCCGCGTCCAAAACCGCATCTTCCCAAAAAGAAGGCAGCAAGGAAAAAGAATTGGTAGAAAAACATTCCCAGGAGGATCTGGATGACTGAGTTTCCCCAAGAACCCCTTCTGCTTTCGGTTGCAGCTGACCGAGAGGGAGCCCGGCTGGACGCAGTGGTCAGCGAAGGGACTGATCTCTCCAGAGCCCGGGTGCAGAAACTCTGCCAGGAAGGATTGGTTACCGTCAACGGCAAGCCAGGCGGCAAAAACACCCGCCTGAAACCGGGAGATGAGATCCGGGTGGAGCTGCCGCCCCTTCGTTCGTTGGAGGTGGAAGCCCAGAATATTCCCCTGGAAATCGTGTACGAGGACGACCACCTTCTGGTGGTGAATAAACCCAAAGGGATGGTGGTGCACCCGGCGCCCGGCAATCCCGACGGCACCTTGGTCAACGCCCTGCTGTATCACTGCCGGGATCATCTCAGCGGCATCAATGGGGTGCTGCGGCCGGGTATTGTCCACCGGATCGATAAGGATACTTCCGGACTGCTGATGGTGGCTAAAGACGATTTGACTCATCAGGGTTTGGCGGAGCAGATTGCCGAACACTCCTTTTTGCGGGAGTACGAGACGGTGGTCTACGGCCGCATGGAACAGGAACAAGGAACCGTGGACCTTCCCATCGGCCGGAATAAGGTGGACCGGAAAAAAATGTGCGTCTGCTACGACCATTCCCGGCCGGCGGTGACCCATTATTGGCTGCTGGAACAGTACCAGGGGTTTGCCCATTTGAAGTGTCGGCTGGAGACGGGGCGCACCCATCAGATCCGGGTGCATATGGCGGCCATCGGTCACCCGGTGGCTGGGGATCCGGTATACGGACCCAAAAAAATCATCGAAAAGCTTCATGGACAGTGCCTTCACGCAAAAACTTTGGGGTTTGTCCATCCTGCCACAGGGAAATGGATGGAATTTACCTCGGAACTGCCGCAATATTTTCAATCTTTCTTAAAAGGACTGAAAAAGGCAGATTGAATGGATTTTCATGGGGGTAATGACGCTTTTTCGAGGAAAATTTGCTTGACACAAGCCGATGGTTTGTGTATCATTAAACTATGGATATGATTCCCCCTAATCATAAAAAGCGAACAAGGAGTGTTACGTATGAGCAATGAAAAGCATAAGCCGGTTGTGCTGCAGCGTGCAGACCCGTACTTGTACAAGCATACCGACGGCTATTATTATTTTACTGGTTCGGTTCCGACCTATGACCGTATCGAGCTTCGCCGCAGCAAAACCATTGCCGGTCTGGCTCAAGCGGAAACCGCCGATGTTTGGTTCCGCCACGAAAGCGGTATCATGAGCGAACATATCTGGGCTCCGGAACTTTACTATTTGGATGGAAAGTGGTATATCTACTTTGCCGCCAGCGATAAAGATGACATTTGGGAACTTCGCCCCTATGTGCTGGAGTGTCAGGGTCAGGATCCTCTTCACGACAAGTGGATTGAGTTAGGCCAGATGCAGGCAGCGGATGACGACGACAAATCCTTCCAGGATTTTTCTCTGGATGCAACGATTTTTGAACACAAAGGCAAGCGTTATTACGTTTGGGCGGAAAAAGTGGGCGGCCAAAAGGGTATCTCCAATCTGTATATTGCCGAGATGGAGTCCCCCTGCAAGCTGAAGACCGTGCAGTTCTTGCTCACCACTCCGGACTACGATTGGGAACGGATCGATTTCTGGGTGAATGAAGGTCCCGCCGTACTGCAGCGCAACGGCAAGATCTTTATCACCTTCTCTGCTTCCGCTACCGGCGCTATGTACTGCATGGGCATGATTTACTGCGACGAAGATGCCGATTTGCTGGACCGCAACAGCTGGACCAAGCTGCGTTACCCTGTGGTGCAGACCAGAGAAGATCTGGGCATTTACGGCCCCGGCCACAACAGCTTTACCCAAGACGAGGAAGGCAACGACATCTGCGTCTACCATGCTCGGGATTACGCGGAAATCGTGGGCGACCCCCTGTACGATCCCAACCGTCACGCTCGGATTATGAAGATCGAGTATGACGAAAAGGGCTTCCCGATTTTTGAACTGTAAGGTTCAGCCCTGATTGGAACAAAAAGGGCTTCTATGCTCTTTTGAATAATTTTGACAGAGTGCTCCCGGGTTCTTTAGCCTGGGAGCACTTCTTTTTGTCCCCTAAAAAAGCAGCCCCCGAAGGAGCTGCTGGAGCCGATTTGATTCTTTTGTCTTTAGTCGTTGGGACGGGTGTAAAATCGTCCGGTGATCTGCTCGGTGTTGAGACAGTTGATGAACGCTTTGGGATCGGTTTTGCGAATGTCTCGGATGGTGTTTTTCGCTTCTTCTGCGGAAACGACAGAGTAAAGCATCTGCCGTTCCTGACCCTCATAACATCCCACCCCGGTAAACTGAGTGGCGTCGTGGTTGGTATTGTCCCGGATCACATGGTATACCTCTTCCGGATGGTCAGTAATCACCAGCAGGGTCTTTTTCTGGTAGCGCTTGTAGAGCATGTGGAGGATCTGGGTGCTGGCGAATTGGAAGACAATGGAGTACAGTGCCCGTTCCCAACCGAACAGCAATCCTGCCACCACCAGCATGACTACATTGCCCAGGAAAATGTAATTCCAGGTGTCAATGCCCTTGCGCTGGGAAAAGAAGATGGCGATAAAGTCGGTGCCGCCGCTGGTGGCGTTGGCAAAGAGGCAGAGGGAGATGGCGCAGCCGTTGATGATACCGCCGAAAATGCTGATTAACAGGGGATTGGTGGTGACCTCAAAGCCGGGAAGCAGGTCGGTGAGGATACTGCTCAACACAATCATCAGACAGGAATACAGGGTGAATTTCTTGCCGATAAATTTGAAGCTGATGATAGCCGGTATGGCGTTGAGAATCAGGTTGATTAGGGAGAAGGGGAGTTCCAGATGCAGAAAGGTGGAAAAGATGCTTTGAATCAGCAGGGTCAATCCGTTAAACCCGCCGGGGATCATGTCTCCGGCACGAACAAAAATCCGAATGTTCCAGGCCATGACTACCGCACCCAGAACTACCAGTAAAATTCGCTGCCATGTACTTTTTTCC
>DXWR01000011.1 GCA_019416775.1 Oscillospiraceae bacterium
GGACAGCGACGATTTGTTCCTCTTCCCCGACCCCACCACCATGGCTGCCCTTCCCTGGCGCCCCAGCCGGGCAGGGGTCATCCGGTTTTTCTGCGACATCCGCTACCGGGACGGCCGCCACTTTGAACGGGACAGCCGGTATCAGTTAAAAAGAGCGGTGCGCCGCTGCAAAGAGATGGGGTATCAGTGCAAAATCGGCAGCAAGTGCGAATTTTACCTCTTTCTCCAAGACGACAAGGGCAACCCCACCCTGGAAGTCCAGGACCGGGCGGGCTATCTGGATGTAGCGCCCCTGGACCGGGGGGAAAACATCCGCCGGGAGATCTGCCTGAACCTGGAGCAGATGGGCATCAAGCCGGAATGCTCCTACCACGAACACGGCCCCGGCCAAAACGAGGTGGATTTCCGGGACAACAACGCTTTAGGCGCAGCCGACGACTTGATCTCCTTTAAACTGGCGGTGCGCAGCATTGCCAACATCAATGGGCTGTACGGTTCCTTTTTACCCAAGCCCATGGAACATCTTCCCGGCAGTGGACTGCATATCAACATAAACCTCTTCAAAGACGGTGAAAATATCTTTTTGGGAGGGGAACAGCACAACCCGGTGGCGGAAAGCTTCATTGCCGGGATCTTAAAGTATATCCGGGACATCACCTGCTTTCTCAACCCCCTGTCCAATTCCTACACCCGGTTCGGGGAGTTTGAAGCTCCCAAATATATCTCTTGGTGCCACCAAAACCGGTTCCAGCTGATCCGCATTCCCGCAGCCTCTCCCGGCCACAACCGGATGGAGCTGCGCAGCCCGGACAGCGCCTGCAATCCCTATCTGGCCTTTGCTTTGTTGATCCATGCCGGATTGGAGGGGATTGAGGAAAATCTTTCCCTTCCTGCCCCCACCAATCTGGATCTGTTTACCGCCACACCGGAACAAACCGCCGGACTGGAGCTGCTGCCCCAAAACCTGGGAGAAGCATTAGACTGCGCCCGGAACAGTGAATTTGTCAGCAAACACCTGGATGCCGGGCTGTTGGAAAGCTATCTGGCCTACAAACAGAAGGAATGGGACAACGCCCTGGCTTCTTCCAACCGCCATGACTATGAACTGCGCAATTATTTCCTCTACATTTAATATCCTGTACCGGTTTTACCCTTCCCCCGCCACACAAAGGAGAACTTGGGTTGAAAGAGCTATTGTTGATTAACAGCAACGAAAAATACAGAGAGCCTTTGTTGACGCTGTTGCACCAATGCGGTCTCAAGCAGATCGAACTGGCCTACAGCGGCAATGAAGTGCGCCGTATTACCCAAAACCAAAACTATCCCATGGTAATCATCAACACCCCTTTGGCAGATGAATTCGGCCACGAACTGGGCGTCTACCTGTCCCGAAAGAGCGGATGTCTGGTATTGCTGCTGGTCAAAAACGAAATTGCCGAAGAGATGTCCCTAAAAACTCAGGGCGACGGGGTTTTAGTGCTGGCAAAGCCCATCAACCGCAGCAGTTTTTCCCAAACCGTGCGACTGATGATAACCTGTTCTCAAAAGATGCGACTGCTTCAGGCGGAAAACGAAAAACTGCGGGTTTCTATGCAGCAGGATCGGGTAATCAGCCGGGCCAAATGCCTGCTCATTGAGCAGGGCGGCTTTACCGAAGAGCAGGCTCACCACTTCTTGGAACAGCAGGCCATGAACCAGCGCACCACCCGATATGAGGTGGCACGAGACGTCTGCGCTCAATATACGGACTAAGAATCTTCTGCCCAAAGGCCTTCCTTTCGGGCAGAAGAACGATTTTGTCCCTAAAAAAGAAAAATCGGTTGTATTTACCGGTCAAATCCAGTATAATGTAATTTGTATTAAAATGCGAAGAAGGAGAGTATCCTGCGGTGAAGCTATCTTTTACCAAAATGCATGGGTGCGGCAACGACTATATTTATTTCAACGCCTTTACCCAGTCCATCCACAATCCCGAAGAACTATCCATCCGCTTATCCCAGCGGAGAAAGAGCATCGGCGGAGACGGCATTATTCTGGTCTGCCCCAGCGATGCGGCAGACGCCAAAATGCGGATCTTCAATGCGGACGGCAGTGAAGCCAAAATGTGCGGCAACGGTGTGCGCTGCGTAGCAAAATTCGTGGTGGATCAGGGCCTGGTGCCCAGCGACCGGGAAACGGTAGCCATCGACACCCTCAGCGGCGTCAAGACCATCCGCCTGCTCCGGGAAAACGGCCAGGTGGTAGGGGCTACGGTGGATATGGCCCAAGCCATCCTCACTCCCAAAGAAATTCCGGTTTTGCTGGAAGGGGACCGTGTCATCGGCCGTCCGGTGGAAATTGCCGGGAAGAGCTGGGACATCACCTGTGTTTCCATGGGCAACCCCCACTGCGTGGTGTTTGTAGACCAGGTGGAAAACCTGAATCTGGAGCAGCTGGGACCCTGCTTTGAAAAGAACCCCATCTTCCCGGAACAGGTCAACACCGAATTCATCCGGGTGCTGGATCCCCACACCCTGCAGATGCGGGTTTGGGAACGGGGCAGTGGAGAAACCTGGGCTTGCGGCACGGGAGCCTGTGCGGCGGCGGTGGCAGCGGTGGAAAACGGCTACTGCCCGAAAAATGAAGACATCACCGTACATCTGGTAGGCGGAGACTTAGTGATCCGCTACACCGACCAAACCGTTTACATGACCGGCGAAGCAGTGACTGCTTTTGAAGGGGAGGTAGAAGTATGACCAAATATATTTTCGTAACCGGCGGCGTGGTCTCCGGTTTGGGCAAAGGCATTACCGCCGCCAGCTTGGGCCGTGTGCTGAAACAGCGGGGCCTGAAGGTGGCTGCCCAAAAATTGGACCCCTACATCAACATCGACCCCGGCACCATGAGCCCCTACCAGCACGGAGAGGTGTTTGTCACCGAAGACGGCGCCGAAACCGACCTGGACTTGGGCCACTATGAACGGTTCATCGACGAAGATTTGAATAAGTTCTCCAACCTGACTACCGGCCGGGTTTACTGGAACGTATTAAACAAAGAACGCAACGGGGACTATTTGGGCAAAACTGTCCAGGTCATTCCCCACATCACCAATGAAATCAAGGAATTTATCTACACCGTGGGTCGGAAAACCAGCGCCGACATCGTCATCACCGAAATCGGCGGCACCGTGGGCGACATCGAAAGCCAGCCCTTCATGGAAGCCATCCGGCAGGTGGCCTTTGACGTGGGCCGGGAAAATGTCTGCTACATTCACGTCACCCTGGTGCCCTACATCACCGGCAGCGGAGAATTTAAGAGCAAACCCACCCAGCACTCTGTCAAGGAATTGCAGAGCCTGGGGATCGCCCCCAACATCATCGTCACCCGGGTGGACCAGCCTTTGGACGAGGACATTCGGGACAAAATTGCCTTGTTCTGCAATGTAAAAAAAGAATGCGTCATTGAAAACCTGACCCTTCCGGTGCTGTACCAGTGCCCCATGATGCTGGAAGAAAGCCATATGTCCGACATTGTGCTCAAGGAATTGGGAATCGACGCACCTCAAGCGGATATGACCGAATGGAACCAGATGCTCCAGCGGATTGCCAACCGCAACAAAACCGTCACCATCGCTTTGGTGGGCAAATACGTCAAACTCCACGATGCCTATCTCTCGGTGGTGGAATCCCTCAACCACGCCGGCTACGAAAACGCCGCCAAGGTAGAGATCAAATGGGTGGATTCTGAAGACGTCACCGAGGAAACTGCCGGTGAAATCTTTGGGGACGTGCAGGGCATCCTGGTGCCCGGCGGCTTCGGCCATCGGGGCGTGGAGGGCAAAATCATTGCCGCCCGGTATGCCCGAACCCACAATGTGCCTTACCTGGGCATCTGCCTGGGAATGCAGGTGGCTGTCATTGAATTCGGCCGCCATGTGCTGGGACTCACCGGAGCTCACTCCGCGGAATTTGATCCCGCCACCCCCTACCCGGTCATCGACCTGATGCCGGACCAGAAAGGCAATCTGCCCAAGGGCGGCACCATGCGGCTGGGGGCCTATCCCTGCAAGATCTCGGAGGACTCCATTATGTCCCGGGCATACGGCCAGAAAGAGGTCAACGAACGCCACCGCCACCGGTATGAATTCAACAACGCCTTCCGGGACAGCTACCGTCAAGGCGGTATGCGCTTTACCGGCACCAGCCCTGACGGGCACCTGGTGGAAGCCGTCGAAATCCCAGAGCACAAGTTCTACATCGGCGTACAGTACCATCCCGAATTTAAGAGCCGTCCCAACCGGGCCCATCCCCTGTTCCGGGAATTTGTGAAAGCTGCATTAGGGGAGTAAGCGCATCAAGGAGGTTATACAACATGCAGATCAACCGTCATTTTTTGGAGGTAGCAGACAGCTATCTGTTTTCCACCATTGCTCACAAGGTCAATGAATACACTGCCGCCAATCCAGACAAAAAGATCATCCGTCTGGGCATCGGCGACGTGACCCGTCCCTTGGCTCCCGCTGTCATCGACGCCCTTCACGCCGCGGTAGACGATATGTCCAAAGCGGAAACCTTCCACGGCTACGGTCCGGAACAGGGTTACGATTTCCTGAAAGAATCCCTGCAAAGCTACTACGCTTCCCACGGGGTGAAGCTGGACCTGGACGAGATCTTCGTCAGCGACGGCGCTAAGAGCGACGTAGGCAACATTCTGGACCTATTTTCCACCGACAATTTGGTGCTGGTGCCCGACCCGGTGTATCCGGTGTATGTGGACACCAACGTCATGGCGGGACGGAAGATCCAGTACATGAACGCAACCGAAGAAAACGGTTTCCTGCCTCTGCCGGATGAATCAGTAGACGCAGACATCATCTATCTCTGCTCCCCCAACAACCCTACCGGTGCGGTATACACCAAGGACCAGCTGCAAACGTGGGTGGACTACGCCAATGAGCGGGAAGCGGTGATTCTCTTTGACGCCGCCTATGAATGCTTTATCACCGACCCCACCCTGCCCCGGAGCATCTTTGAAATTCCCGGTGCCAAGACCTGCGCCATTGAATTCTGCTCCTTCTCCAAGACCGCCGGCTTCACCGGCACCCGCTGCGGCTACACCGTAGTGCCCAAGGCCTTGGTGCGACAGGACACCCCTCTGAACAAGATGTGGCTGCGCCGTCAAACCACCAAGTTCAACGGGGTTCCCTACATCGTCCAGAAGGGCGCAGCAGCCGTGTTCACCCAAGAAGGTCTGCCTCAAATCAAAGAAACCATTGCCTACTACCTGGACAACGCCAAGATCATCGCCCAGGCTATGGACGAGCTGGGCATCTGGTACACCGGCGGCACCAACTCCCCCTACATCTGGCTGAAGTGCCCCAACGATATGAAGAGCTGGGACTTCTTTGATCTGCTGCTGGAGCAGGCCAATGTGGTGGGCACCCCCGGCGCCGGCTTCGGTCAGAACGGGGAAGGCTTCTTCCGGCTCACCGCTTTCGGCAACCGGGAAAACACCCAGGAAGCCGTGGAACGAATCAAGAAGCTGTTAAAGTAAGATTCCAAATAAAACTCACAAAACAAAAGGACGCACCGGAAATATTCCAAGTGCGTCCTTTTTTACGTTGTTGTTTGTCCTTTAAGAGCAGGAACCGTTAAAGGATTTTTTCACCAGCAAGGTGCCGTCTGCGTTGTAACT
>DXWR01000110.1 GCA_019416775.1 Oscillospiraceae bacterium
GTTTTTTCTGCTTAAAAGACTAACGGTTCAGGTCACGTACCGAACCGCGCTCCACAATTTTCGGGGGAAACGCATAACTTCCCTTCTCCTGGTGACGGATCAGGGCCAATAGGCGGCGGGCAGCTTCCCCGCCGATTTCTCCGGCGGGATAGTCAATGGAAGTTAAGCCGGGATGCCCAAGCCCGGCTAAATCGGAGTTGTCAAAGCTGACGATGCTGAGCTGTTCCGGCACCTTGATTTGGTGGCGGGCCAGCACCTCCAGCAGTTTGCAGGCGATTTCATCGTTGTAACACACCACGCCGGTGCTGTCGCCGATGCGGCCCAGCAGACGATCGTCGTCTTTGGGGGCAAACAAGGTGTCCAGATCCTCGGTGACGTACCACATCACCCAAGCGTCCTCAAAGGCCGTGTTTGCATCCCGCATCTGATTGACGTAACCGGAATAGCGGAAATGCCCCTGGACGTCGTCCGACTTAAAAATGCCGAAGATCTTCCGGTGGCCCCGGCGCAGCAGATACCGGGTGGCCATCTTTCCGGACTCATAGTCGTTCATGGCCACATAGGGGAAATCCATGCCGGCATAATAGCCGTTTAAAAACAGCAGGGGGATCCGGCTGGAAGCAATTTCCCGGTACAGCTTCTGATTAGGGTTGGGCAGAGCGCTTTTGGTGGGCTCTACGATCAGTCCGTCCACCCCGCTTTCCAGCAGGGAGGAAAGGACCTGATTTTCGTTGCGGGTTTTATTGTAGGTGATCCCCAGCTGCATATGATAGCCGCTGTGGGACAATACCTTGTCGATTCCCCGGATCACCCCGGGAAAGATGTAACTGTCTAAGTAAGTGGTGATGACCCCGATGTTCAAGGTCACCGGACGGTTGTCCAAAGCGGCGCGGCTGACATAGGTCCCGCTGCCTTGACGGCGTTCCAGCAGGTTTTCCCGCACCAAAGTGCCGATGGCCTGGCGCACCGTCTGGCGGCTGAGCTGAAACCGCTTGGCCAGCTCATTTTCGCTGGGCAGCCGGCTTCCAATGGGAAAAGCGCCGGCCAGGATGCGGTCCCGGATCCAATCGCTGAGTGCCTCGTGCTTTGGCTTTCCTCCCATGACTGTTTCCGCCTCTCCTTTCCCGCCGGCGGAATCCGCCTTCCCCGTCTGCCACTCCAAAAAACCGGTTTGGACGCAGCATACCGTTTTATGGATATTATAG
>DXWR01000111.1 GCA_019416775.1 Oscillospiraceae bacterium
TCCAGCGCCGGGATGGGAAGGAAATTAAAGATGCCTACATTGATGGTCAAAAAGGCGGTGAGCAGCAGGATTCCGCTGGCGCCGTAGCTCAAGGTCTGCCCCACCACCTGGCCCACTCCAATGGGGCCGGAAAGCTCGGTAATGCCCACCTGTCCGGTAAAGAGCATCCCCAAGCTGCGCCAGATCATCACCGTCAGGGTGCAGAATTTCTTAGCGGTGTATTCCACTGCATTGAAAAAGTGATTGGGACGGGAGTAAAGCGAAAAATCCAAGGCGATGGAACTGGTTCCATCTTGGTTTTCCACCAGAGGAAACTGGACGCCGGTAAGCTCCACCTGCTCCCCATTCCGGGAAACGGTAATGTCTGCCTTTCCGTCGGTAGCGGACATCAGCAGCATGGCAACGTCTGTTTCGGTAAACACCGGGGAACCGTCAATGGAAAGGATGGTATCCTCCGCCTTCAACCCGGTTTGAGAACTGGTAGCGCCTTGGGCGAACTGTGCCACTGTATTGGTGGGGATATAGTCCTGGAATCCGTACAGTCCAAACAGAATCACAAATCCCAGCACCAGATTCATTATAATCCCAGCAGCCAAAATAATCAGCCGCTGCCAAGGGCGCTTTTGAGAATAGGAATTTTCCCCTTCCTCCGGAGACTCCTCCCCTTCCATCTGTACAAAACCGCCAATGGGCAGCAGACGGATGGTGTAAAGAGTGCGGACTTTCCCCGGTTTGGGGGGCTTTTTTCGCCGGAGGGATGCCAGTTTCGGCCCCATACCGATGGAAAATTCCAGGATGTTCACGCCAAACGCCCGGGCAGCACAAAAGTGGCCCAGCTCATGAATGGTGATAATCAACCCGAAAATCAAAATAGTCAACAGGATGGTCAGCAGCATGGACTCTCCCCTTCAGCAGACGCGACTGCGGACAAATTCCCGGGCGGCCCGGTCAGTCATGATTATGTCCTCTACCGTAAATTCATGCTTGGCAGGCACCCCATCCAGAGCTTGACGCACCAACTCCCCGATCTGCAAAAAGTCGATTTTCTCCTGCAAGAACAAGGCCACCGCCTGCTCGTTGGCGCCGTTGACAATGGTGGGATACAGCCCGCCCCGGCGAATGGCCTCAATGCAGCAGGCCAGACAGTCGAAAGTTTCCAGATCCGGCCGGGCAAAGTGCAGGGCACCGTAAGCGAAGAGATCCAGCTCTTGGGCAGGGGAAGGTTTTCGCTCCGGATAGGTCAACGCGTATTGAATGGGAATCCGCATATCGGGATTGCCCAGCTGGGCGATGACAGAATTATCCGCAAACATCACCGCAGAGTGCACCACGCTTTCTCGATGGACCACCACCTGGATCTGTTCCGGTTCCAGGTCAAACAGCCACATGGCTTCGATAAACTCCAACCCCTTGTTCATCATGGTAGCACTGTCGATGGTAATTTTTGCACCCATATCCCAGTTGGGATGCTTTAACGCATCGGCAGGACGGATTTCTCGGAGCTGCTCTTTCGTTTTTCCATAAAATGGTCCCCCGGATGCGGTGAGCAGAATCTTTTTGATGGAGTTTTGCTGATTACCTTGGAGACATTGAAAAATAGCGGAATGCTCGCTGTCCACCGGAAGAAGGGCGGTGTGGTGCTGCTCCACCGCCCGAGTCACCAGCTTACCACCGGTGACCAACGTTTCCTTATTGGCCAGAGCCACCTTTTTTCCTGCTTCAATGGCGCGAAGAGTGGGAGTTAAACCGATCATCCCCACCACGGAATTCAGCACCGTATCCGCTTCTTCCAGAGAGGCCAATTCCAGTAGTCCTTCCATGCCGCAGACCACCTCCACCTGAGTGTCTGCCAAAGCAATTTTCAACTGAGAATACAGATTTTGATCGTAAACACAGACCTTTTGAGGAGAAAATTCCCGAGCCTGTTGTTCCAACAAGGTGATATTTCGATTGGCTGCCAATCCGCAAACCGAGTAGCCCTGTAGTTTGCACACCTGCAAACTTTGGGTGCCGATGGAGCCAGTGGAGCCCAAAACGGAGATTTTTTGTGTCATCTGCTAGCCTCCTTCTCTTCCCCTTCCACAATTGCAAAGAATTGCTGAAAGGGCAATAAAAATGCCGGACAGGTAGACTGTGCTGCTGGAATATGGGGGATTTTGTCCCAAAAGCACAGCCTGATTACTACAAATATTATAGCCGAAAACCCCAGGTACTGCAAGGGCTTCTCCAGGAATCTCCCTTCTTGGCCCCGGCTATCGTAAAACCCTGCAAAAGAATATGCCCTCAAACAAAGGAACTTTCTCTGTTTCAGGGCACAACTTTTTTATTTCACAAACTTCGTTACATCAACGTAATTACGCCGCCCAATCCCAACACCAGGCAAAGGAAGGGGGATAAAAACAGCATACTGTCAAATCGGTCCAAAATGCCGCCGTGACCGGGAATTAGGTTCCCGAAATCCTTAATATTGGCATGGCGTTTCATCACGGAGGCGCAAAGGTCGCCGAAGACCGATAACAGCGAGCCCAATACGCCCACCAGGATCACCATGGGATAATTGATGTTCACCGGAACAAACAGGGAGAAAATCCAGCTGTACAAGCAAACCGCCCCTACCCCAATGATTAAGCCGCCGGCCAAACCCTCCCAGGTCTTTTTGGGACTGATTCGAGGGCACATTTTATGTTTTCCAAACGCACGCCCCACAAAGTAGGCGCCGCCGTCGCTGACCCAAGCACAGATAAAGGAAAACATGATGTAATAGAGACCGATGACCCCTGCCAGATCCCGCAGCAGCACTAAACTGCCGAAGGCTGCCGCCAAGAAAAAGGTAGAAACAATGGTCACCGAAAGCTGCTGGAAATCCGCCGTCATATGACAGACGAAAAAGGTGCCGATCTCCACGGTCAAAAATGCCAACAGCAACCAACCCAGCCAATAACTGCTGTTAGGCAGCAACATCAGCAGCGGCGATACAGCAATGCTGACGATAGCGGCTGACACCATGACTCGATTTTTTATCATCCCGGTGCGCCAGGTCATTTCATAGGTAGAAATCCCCATTAAAACAGCCATAGCGCAGTTTAATACCGGAGTTTGATAAAACAGCAACACAATGCAGGTAATTGGAACACCGATCACGGCGGAGAGGATTCGCATCTTCATTGGGCAGACGCCCCCTTTTCCTTTCCGGTCAGCCCGCCAAAACGGCGGCTGCGCTTGGAGTATTCCTCCAAGGCAGCATCCAGGCTCTTTTCAGTGAAATCCGGCCAGAGTACATCCATATATACAAATTCCGCATAGGCGCATTGCCAGATCAAAAAGTTAGAGAGCCGGTGTTCCCCACTGGGGCGGATCACCAAATCCACCGGCGGCTGGCCTGCGGTATCCAGATAGCTTTCAAACACCGAATGGGTGATTTCCTCCGGATTCTGCACTCCGTCCACACAGTCTTTCGCCAGCTTTTTAGCTGCCCGCAAAATTTCGTCCTGGCCGCCGTAATTGATAGCAATGTTCACCCAGGTGCCGGTGTAGTCCTTACAGATCTCTTCCGTACGGTGGATCAAAGCCTGCACCTCTTCATCAAAAGCGGAAAGGTCCCCGATAAAGTGAAGGCTGACATTCTTCCCTTTCCAGACACTTTCGTCCTCCAGGTAATCTACCAAAAGCTGGATAATGGCCTTCACCTCTTCTTGAGGCCGTTTCCAGTTTTCGGTGGAAAAAGCATACACTGTCAGATATTCCAATCCGATGCGGGCGCAGTATTCTGTGATTTTCCGAAACACCCGGGCGCCGATTTTATGCCCGGCTGTGCGGGGCAGATGTTTGAGAGCCGCCCAACGGCCGTTGCCGTCCATAATAATGCCGATGTGGCGAGGCAGTGCGCGTTCAGCCATGATTAAATCTCCATGATCTCTTTTTCTTTCTCTTTTGCGATATCGTCCACCTGCTTGCAGTACTTATCTGTCAGCTTTTGGATCTTCTTTTCGCCCTCAGACAGATCGTCCTCGGTGATTTCACCGGACTTCTTCATGGACTTCAATTTTTCATTGGAATCCCGGCGGATAGATCGCACCGCTACTTTCGCCTTTTCGGCCAAAGCGCTGACTTCTTTGCAAAGTTCTTTCCGGCGTTCCTCCGTGAGCTGAGGAAAAACGATGCGGATCAATTTACCGTCGTTGGTGGGATTGATTCCCAAATCACTGGTCAGGATAGCACGTTCAACATCCCGCAGGCAGGAAGCGTCCCAGGGCTGGATCACCAATACCCGAGCTTCCGACACACTGATCGCCGCCAACTGGGGGAGGCTGGTGGGGGTGCCGTAGTAATCCACCATGATTTTATCCAGGACATGGGGATTGGCCCGGCCGGCACGAATGGAACCATAATCCTTTTCCAGCGCCGAGATGGATTTTTGCATTTTTTCTTCAGATTTTTGCAGCACAGCTTTCATTGTTTACACTCCTATTCCTCGCCGATTACTCCTCGGCATTATTTACTGTGGTTCCCACCATTTCTCCCTGCACGGCCCGGACAATATTGTCAGGATCGTTGAGGTTAAAGACAACGATGGGAATATCGTTATCCTTGCACATGGAAGCGGCGGTGCTGTCCATCACCTGCAAGCCCTGGTTCAGCACCTGGGTGAAGGTGAGGTGATCGTATTTCACGGCATCGGGATATTTGTGGGGATCCTTATCGTACACCCCGTCCACCATGGTCGCCTTAAAGATCACGTCGGCGTTGATTTCCGCTGCACGAAGAGTGGAAGCGGTATCGGTGGAGAAGAAGGGATTGCCGGTGCCGCAGCCAAAGATGACCACCCGCCCCTTTTCCAGATGGCGCACTGCCCGATTGCGGATATAGGGTTCCGCTACTGCCCGCATTTCAATGGCGGTCTGCACCCGGACTTCCAAACCCAGATGCTCCAACACATCAGCCACTGCCAAAGCATTCATACAGGTGCCCAACATACCGATATGGTCGGCCCGAGTGCGGTCCATGGCGCCGCTGGAACGGCCTCGCCAAAAGTTTCCGCCGCCCACCACAATGGCGATTTGAACGCCCAGATCCGCTGCTTTTTTAATGCTTTGGCCGATATTGGTAATTACGTCGAAATCCAAACCGGTTTCCTTTTTCCCAGCCAGGGCTTCGCCGCTGAGTTTTAAGAGGATGCGATGATACTTTAAAGACATGATAATTGCTCCTTTATTGGTTAAGTGAAATTAAGAATTGCGCAGCGAAAAATCCGGGTCAGTTAAGGAAAGATTCACATTATAATATGGATCACCCATTTCCAAAATTTCAGGCCAACGTAGTTTAAATCGATCCACTTCACCTAAAAAACGCGCCTTTTTTTCTGCAGTATCATCTTGGCCTCTGGATTTTGATTCATAGTGATACAGTTCCGCAAAAGGATTGTAAACGATCAAATAGCCCTTTTCTCGAATTCGCAAACAGAAATCAATATCATTAAATGCCACTTGAAAATCTTCCGATAAACCGCCCACTTCGTGATAAACAGATTTCTTGACCATCATGCACGCAGCAGTCACAGCACTATAATCCTGAGCAGAGATGATTCGTGCAAAATATCCTACTTCATCCCGTGGTACGCCGGCAAAGGCATGACCGGCCACTCCGCCCATACCAACGATGACGCCGGCATGCTGCACCGTTTCATCATTATAATAGAGCCGTGCACCAACTGCACCCACATCCGGACGCATACAAAATCCCAGCAATTGTTCTAAACAATCCGGGTTGATTATCTCAGTATCATTGTTTAGCAGAAGATAATAATCCCCTTTTGCAAAAGAAACGCCAAAATTATTGA
>DXWR01000112.1 GCA_019416775.1 Oscillospiraceae bacterium
AAATTGGAAAGATAGAAGGGTACCGATGCCTGGGTGTTTTTCTGCATCAGCTCCAACCGGCAGCCCTTTTGATCCAGGTAGCCGTGCTGATATTGGCCCATGCCAAAAACTTTTTCCTCCGGATCCGCTTCAAAAAGCTGAGTGATGCGGTAATGGTCGCTTCCCTTGACCCGGTATTCCCGGGCAGCCTGTTTGATCTGGGTGATCTGATCCAGATCCTTCCAGCCTTCGGTGCCGTATTCCCAAGTGCGGTAATACTCCTTCAGCAGCAACTGGTCTTCATGATAAAAGGCCAGCTTGCCAAAGGAATTCACCGTCACCCGGATCCCGCCATTGACCAATTCCGCCCCATCCTGCGTGTAGCGGATTTCGGCTTTACAGGGCTCCACCGGCAGGGTCAAAGCCCAATCCTCCGGCGAAAAAGCGGCGTTTTTAGTGGCCTGCACCCGCAGACTGTTTTTTCCCCAAGGACGAATCAACACCTGTTCTCCCCGCCGGGAAAACAGCAATCCGCCTTGTGTTTCCTGAAAGAATTCCATATGTCACCATCCTTGTCTGTTTTTTGTTTATTGTACCATACTCGCCGAAATGTGGCAACCAAAAATAGATAAAATCCACAAAAAAGTGGTTTTCAACCAATTTCTAAAAAGTCTTGCCTAAAACAGATAAAAAACAGCGGCTTCCCCATTTTCTTTGGAAAAAGCCGCTGTTTTTGGATTAAATTAAGATGCAGATCAGCCCGGAACAACCTTCGTTGATGATTCGCTCGATGGTTTCCTGGATCTTCATTCGGGCAGCCGGAGGCATTCGGCTGAGCTTGTTGTGCAGCCCTTCGTTGACCAGTTCGTGGAGGGATTTGCCGAAAATATTGGAGTCCCACAGTTTTTGAGGATTTTCCTCAAACTCTTTCATGAGGTAATTAACCAGTTCCTCCGACTGGCTTTCACTGCCCACAATGGGATTGACCTGGGCAGTGATGTTGGATTTAATCAAATGGATGCTGGGGGCGGTGGCGGAAAGGTTCACTCCGTATTTTCCTCCCTGCTTGATGATCTTCGGGTCATCCAGCACCAGTTGATCCATGGTAGGCATTACAATGCCGTAACCGGTGGCCTGTGCTTCTTCCCAGGCGCCCTGGATCCGATCAAAGGCTTCCTTGGCCTTGGTCAGGCTGCTGAGCAAGGGGAACAGCTCCTCGGAATGGGAAAGGTCCAGGCCGGTGTATTCCGAAAGGATCCGGTTAAAGAGGGTTTCCTCCAAATGGATCTGGCAGAGAGCGCTCCCTTCTCCAGGTTGAGAGGAAAGTACCTCCACCCCGCTGAAAATATCCTGCTGGGCCATATTTTGGCAGCAGGGATTCAGATCGGCAAAACAATTCAGCTGCTGAAAAGACTGGCGGATCAGTTCCCGGAGTTTTTGCTTCAGCCAATGATCTTCCGGCAGGCCCCGGACCCAACCCGGCATCCGGAAGGAGAGCTCCCGCACCGGAAAACGGCTCATCAGGCTGCTCATCAGCTGAACAATGTCCTCCTGAGTGAGATCCGGACAGCTCACCGGCAGCACCGGCACCTGGTACATTTCGTTGAGTTCCTCGGCCAGGGCTTTGGTTTCCGGAGCATGAGGCAGGGTGGAGTTGAGCAGCACCACAAAGGGCTTTTGCAGCAGCTTCAATTCCTCAATCACCCTCTGTTCCGCTTCCTGGTACTCCGCCCGAGGGATCTCGCTGATAGTGCCGTCGGTGGTGATCACCACTCCTACCGTGGAATGTTCAGTGATCACCTTCCGAGTCCCTACCTCCGCTGCCAGGTTGAAGGGAATCTCGTGATCGAACCAAGGGGTCTTGACCATTCTGGGAGCTTCGTCCTCAAAATAGCCCAAACTGCTGGGCACGATATAACCAACGCAGTCGATGAGCCGGACATTCACCCATTGGTTCTCCGCCAGTTTTAAGGCGGCGGCCTGTTCCGGGACGAATTTTGGCTCGGTGGTCATAATGGAGCGTCCTGCCCCGGATTGGGGAAGTTCATCCAACGCCCGATCCCGGCGGCTGTCCGGTTCCATCCCCGGCAGCACCAACAGTTCCATAAAACGTTTAATAAAGGTGGATTTTCCGGTGCGCACCGGCCCTACAACCCCGATATAAATATCCCCGTCGGTGCAGGCCGCCATGTCTTCCATGACCTGTGCCGTTTGCAGCATAGCGTTCCCTCCTTACTCCCGTCCGCTGCGGATGGGTACCATCAACATGGTCCCAGCTTCCAACGGATCCGCGATCCCCTCGTTGGCTTGACGGATGCCATCCAAGGTGGTATGGCAGCGTTTGGCAATCTCCCACAAACTCTCCCCAGTCTTGGGAAACAGCAGCTTGAAAGCCAAATCCTCCGGCTGGGCAATGGGGCGATCGGTGTCCACCTGGGCGCCGGAAAGATAGGTGACCGTTTTGCTGCAAAATACCAATCCCTGCAACTCCCAGTCCAAAGAAATCTCCAGCTGCCCTTCTCCGGTGAGGTGATAGGAAATGGGCTTAGTCACCAACACCGGCTCCAGCTGCAAGGACGGGTCCGGTTCCACCCCCTCCAAAGGCAGCGTCATGGGGATCTCGTTGAGGACAGAACGGCAGACCCCTGATTCGTCGGTAAACACCACGCAAACCGAGAGCATGGCCTGAACCTGAGCTTCTTCCGGCAGCAGCGCCCCCGGCTCCGGTTTGGCCAGAACGCAGTGAAGCTTGGTGATGCCGGCATCTTGAAGGGAAAGGGTGTGGCGGAAGGTGCCGGTTTGGTGCAGGCAACACACCAACTGCCGCACCGAGGCGGAAGAGGTGGTAAGTTTGGTTTCGTAGCGGGTGGAATAGCCATCCTCCACCAATTCCAGCCGCCGCTTCCCCACCGCAATGGCACTGGCAGTCACCTCCAGCTGCACCTCCAAGGACTGAGGATCTTCTTCCTCTCCCGGACGGACATGGCAGCGGTTCACCGCAAGCTGCCACTGAATGCAGTCTTCCGGCTCCAAACCGGGGAGGTCCACGATTTGGCTGATGGAAAGTTCAAAGGTGTTTTCATGGAGGTTGCCCTGCTTACAGTACCACAACACCTCCACTCGAAGGGTGCCTTTAACCACCGCCTTTCCCGCCAGCACCTTGCCGTCCTGGCAGAGGCCCTGGGCGCAGGACCGGATCACCCGTTCCGGGGTTCCCTCCCCCGCCCCCAGATGAAGGGTGTCCCGCACCGGGAAGCGGCTGGACCCCTGTACCGTCCGGCAGCAAAATTCCAGCGGCACCCGCCGGCATTCCAGCCCGTCAAACTGCTCCGGCAGAGGCTGGGGCTGCATACAGCATTGGCGGACCCGCACCACCACCGTCCCCCGGCAGCCAATCCGGCGGCGGTCGCTGGGTATAGCGGTGAGGCGGCAGCTTTGAATCTGCCAGGAAAGCTGCATCTCCCCTTCCCCATTGGGCAGCTCCACGGTTTTGCTCAGTTCCGCGGTATGTTCCGCCAAATGAAGCTGATCGTCCTGGTCGGCGGCGTAGAGCACCAGCAGTTTGGCGCTGCCTTCCAGCTGGGCCCGGTTTTCGCTCAGCCGGTTCCAGCGCAGGTCCGGTTCCATCCAAGCGGAAAGAATCTTAAACACCCCGGGCAGGTAATCCGGCAGAAGAATCTCCTGATCCACCGTAAATTCCACTGCCATGGGCGGCATAATCTGATAGTGGACTAAATTCTCGCTCATAGCCAATCATCTCCTTTTCCGTTTTTGGGGTTACCCCAATGTATGGCTGGAAAGAGAGAAATATGCGCCTGTCCGTTTTGCCCGGCGGTGAATTGACAAAAGGGTGAAAATACGGT
>DXWR01000113.1 GCA_019416775.1 Oscillospiraceae bacterium
CCACCGAAGTCGGCAAAAAAACTTCAAAAAATTTCCCGCCGGCCCCGGTTTTCCCGATCCCCTTCCGTACTCTAAGGGTGAAAGGGATAAAAAAAGCCTTTCTTCCAAAACAAGTAAAAAAAGAAAAGCCATTTAAGGAGATGAACAACATGACTAAAAAAAGATTTTTTACTGCACTTACCGTTACCGCCCTGGCAGGCGCTCTGACTCTGACCGCCCTCACCGGCTGTTCCGGCGGCGGCAGCACCACCAGCACCCTTACCCCCACCAATGCGGCGGCAGGCTCCCTGCTCCTTTCCGTCAACCCGGAGATTGAACTGGAATACGACGATCAGGGCAACACCCTGGCTCTGGCCGGCATCAACGACGACGGCGCTGCAGTCCTTTCCGACTACGCCGGTTATGAGGGCAAACCCGCCGACGATGTGGTGGAAGAACTGATCGGCCGCATCTACGCCGCCGGTTACTTTCAAGGCACCGTAGACGGCCACCCCAAAAACCTGGTGCTGAAGCTGGAAAACGGCTCTCAGTATCCCAGTGACGACTTTTTGGAACGGATTGCCGCCGACGCCCGAACCGTCCTGGAAACCCAGCAGGTCAGTGCTCAGACCCTCACCATTGATGAAGACGACTATGACGACCAGTATCGAGATCAAGGTTATATCAACGCGCAAACCGCAGAAAGCATCCTTTCCGCCCAGTTGGGACGCAGCGATCTGCAATTTGTAGAAAAGGATTACGACATCGATGACGGTACCTACGAAATCGAATTTGTACTGGATGGAGTGGAGTACGAATACGAAGTCAACGCCTCTACCGGCAAAGTACTGGAAGTGGACGCGGAACGTCACAACGCCAACGACGACTGGGGCGACGATGTAGGAGACGATTGGGATGACCGATTTGACGACGACGATGATTGGGACGACGATCGAGATGACGACCACGATGACGATTGGGACGATGACTGGGACGATGATCGGGACGATGCTGTTCAAGCTTCCACCCAGGCCACCGCGCCTCAAGCCGCGGCACCCCAAACTCCGGCGTCTCAGCCGGCAGCCCCCACCCCTGTCTACGATGACGATTGGGACGACCGAAACGACGATTGGGACGACGACATAGGCGAAAACCGTTCCGACGACTGGGACGATGACCATGACGACGACGATGACTGGGACGATGACGACGATGATGATGACGACGATGATGACTGGGACGATGACCGGGATGATGATGACGACGATGATGACTGGGATGATGACGACGATTAAGCCCGCCGCTCTCCTTACCTAAATTCCTCCTGATATAACCGCAGCGCACTTCCTGCTTTTTGGGAAGTGCGCTGATTTTTCCTTTGGGTGTTTAAAACAAAGTGGCCTGAGTATCCTCCTCCCGGAGCAGCGCCCCGGCGGCAGGGAGGGTCTTAGTGCGGTAGCGGTGCTCCTGGCTCAAGCTGCCGGGAATATAGGGCTGCACCGAGGCAATCTTCTGGTTCTTTTTCAGATTCAGTACCATAATACCCTGGGTGTCCCGGGTGGTTTTTTCGGGGATCAGGTCGGAATGCACCAAAAGCACCCTCCGGCCTGTGGTGGTGATTTGGAACTCCTGTCCCTCTGTAATCTGGAAAGCGGCCTCCAGCCCGAACTTGCCGCAGTAGGCGTTGGCCAGCTTTTTTCGTTTGGTCTTGGTTTCGTAGGCGGTCAGCGGCACCTTCGCCACCCGGCCGTTGTCGAAGAAGAACAGCATGTCTCCCGCATAGTCCTTGGTCACCGCCATAGCCACCACCCGTTCTCCTTCCTCAAAGCCCAGATCCCCGGGGATATAGTTGCCCATGAGGCTGACTTTGGTGTCCGGAAATTCATAGGCAAAGGACTTGTACACCTGCATTCGGTCAGTGAAAAACAGCAGATGGGCGTCGGCGGTGGTTTCAATGTGCTGTGCGATTTCGTCCCCTTCCTTGAGTTTGTGCTCCCCACTCATCCGCAGGGACTGAGGAGTGACCTTTTTAAAGTACCCCTCCTTGGTCAAGAACAGATGGACGGCATGGTCTGGATGCTGTTTTTCTTCCACTTCCGCCTCTTTGGCGTCGAAGAGGAACTGGGTTTTCCGGGGCTGACCGTAGTCCTTGGCCACCTGTTTCAGCTCCTGGACGATGACTCCTTGAATCTTTTTCTTACTGGACAGGATATCTTCCATCTTGGCGATGTCTTCCCGAAGCTGTTCTACCTCCGCAGTGCGCTGCAGGATATATTCTCGGTTTAAATGCCGCAGCCGGATCTCCGCCACGTACTCTGCCTGAACCTGGTCGATGCCGAAGCCGATCATTAAATTGGGCACCACTTCGGTTTCCTCTTCCGTTTGACGGACAATGCGGATAGCTTTATCGATATCCAACAGGATGAGCTGCAAACCTTCCAACAGATGAAGCTTTTCCTTTTTCTTGGTGAGCTCAAAGTAGATCCGCCGCTTGACGCACTCGGTGCGGAAAGCCACCCATTCCTGCAAAATCTCCCGCACCCCCATGACCTTGGGGCTACCGGCAATGAGGATGTTGAAGTTGGCGGAAAAGCTGTCCTGGAGAGGAGTGGATTTAAACAGCTTCAGCATCAGCTTGTCCGGGTCGGTGCCTCGCTTTAGGTCCAGGGTGAGCTTTAAGCCGCTGCGGTCGGTTTCATCCCGCATATCGGAGATCTCTTTCAACCGCCCCGCCTTCACCAGATCCACGATCTTGTCCATAATGGCCTCCACCGTGGTGGTAGGGGGAATCTGCAAAATGTCAATGCAGTTTGCGGAGGCATCGTAGCGGTACTTGGCCCGGATCTTCACGCTTCCCCGCCCGGTGCGGTAGATTTGATCCAGTGCAGCTTTGTCATGCACCAAATAGCCGCCCCCGGGGAAATCCGGTCCCAACAGAGTTTGGTGCAAATCGCACTCCGGATCCCGAATCAAGGCAATGGTGGTGTCGCAGATTTCCTTCAGATTAAAGGAACAGATATTGCTGGCCATGGACACGGCAATGCCCACATTGAAGTTCACCAGCACCGAAGGGAACCGAGCCGGGAGCAGGGTGGGCTCAGTCGTGGTATTATCGTAGTTAGGCACGAAGTCTACTGTGTCTTTGTCGATGTCGGCAAACAGTTCCTTGCAGATTGGCTCCAGCTTGGCTTCGGTGTACCGGCTGGCGGCGTAGGCCATATCCCGGGAAAAGGCCTTGCCGAAGTTGCCCTTGCTGTCCACATAGGGATGGAGCAGACTTTCATTGCCCCGGCTCAACCGCACCATAGTTTCGTAGATGGCAGCGTCTCCGTGGGGATTCAGACGCATGGTCTGACCCACAATATTGGCAGACTTAGTGCGCTGGCCGGTGAGCAGCCCCATCTTGTACATGGTGTAGAGGATCTTTCGGTGGCTGGGCTTAAAGCCGTCGATCTCCGGCAGCGCCCGGGAGATGATGACGCTCATAGCGTAGGGCATATAGTTTTGTTCGATGGTTTGGGTAATGGGCTGGTCCAGCACACTTCCCGCTCCTTCGATTTCCGCCGTCATGGCGAAGGCCGGTTTCTTTTCCGGCTGGGATTTTTTTCTTGGCATTCTGGTTCTCCCTTGCATGAAATTCCACGTATCAAACACACCCCTGCCAGAACGCGGCAAGGAAACATCGTATACCAAACGCAGAACAGGACAAAGCTAAAAACAGCCTGTCCTGAATGCTGAGATGACCCAATGGTTCATTCATCAGCAAAGGAATTTGGCGTCTTAGGAAATATCCGCCAATTCCAGGTACTCCTGCCCGTGCTGGGCGATAAAGTCCTTCCGGCCCTGGAGATTGTCCCCCAACATTAGATCGAACATCTCGGCGGTGCGCTGGGCGTCCTCCGCCTCCACCCGGATCAGCCGGCGGGTTTCGGGATTCATAGTGGTCATCCACATCATATCCGGGTCGTTTTCCCCCAAACCTTTGCTCCGCTGGAGGGTGAATTTTTTCCCTTCCAGCTTTTTCAGCACCTCTGCCTTTTCCTTTTCGGTGTAGGCAAAGTAGGTCTTGTCCTTGGCGGTGATCTCAAATAGGGGAGATTCGGCAATATACACATACCCCTCCCGGATCAGGGTGGGGGTAAGCCGGTACAGCATGGTGAGGATCAAGGTGCGGATCTGGTAGCCGTCCACGTCGGCATCGGTGCAGATCACCACTTTGCTCCAACGCAGCTTGCTTAAATCAAAGGTGGATAGATCCTTGTTTTTGCTGCTCTTCACTTCCACTCCGCAGCCCAACACCTTAATCAAATCGGTGATGATCTCATTCTTAAACACCTTGGCGTAGTCCGCTTTCAGGCAGTTTAAAATCTTGCCCCGCACCGGGATCACCGCCTGGAATTCCGCATCCCGGCCCTGCTTCACGGAACCCAAAGCGGAGTCCCCTTCTACAATATACAGCTCTCGCCGGGACAGGTCCTTGCTGCGGCAGTCCACAAACTTCGCCACCCGATTGGCCATATCCACC
>DXWR01000114.1 GCA_019416775.1 Oscillospiraceae bacterium
ATGTGTATAAGAGACAGGTTATGGACGCTGTTGCCATAGGAGCGCAGCAGAATCTTTCCGATATTTGCCCCGTAATTTTGGGTAAGCCCTACCTGGGCAATGGCCATGTTGTCGTCGATCTGCCGCTGTAAAATAGGCCGGACCTCATCCAGATCCACTGTGTCGGCAAAGGTGACAATGTCTTTCACATTGAGCAGACGGTGATTTTCATCCGCCGAAACCCCTTGAGTCGAAAAAGGATGATCCACCAATGGTTGGCCGTTTTTCTGCACCTGCACTACATTGGAGTGGCTGCCAATAATCCGCACATACGCATTGTCCTGCCCGGCGGTGAGTTTTACCTGAATGTCAAAAGGGCACTCCGCCTGGGAAGGACGCACCTGAACCCGATTCCCGGCCAAAAAGGCATCCAACTGCTGCAAATCTTCCGGAGAGGTTTGGGAAAGCACATCCAATTCCAACTCCGGCCGGCCGCAGATAATGCCTGCCGCCACCGCTGCCTCCAGCCCTTTTCGACCGTTGGAATGGGGAATCACCACGCTTTTCACATTTTTGATGATGTTTCCGCTGACGATGAGCTCCACCTGCTCCGGCACCTGCCCCAAGGTTTTCCGGGCAATGGCCCCGGCGTAGGCAATGGCAATAGGCTCCGTGCAGCCGGTGGCAGGCACCAATTCCTGTTTCAACACATCCAGATAGGCTTGGTACACCTTCCGGTCCAAAACCATCTGTTCCATCATAACAAACTCTCCTGACTGTCCAGCAGATCCTGGCAGTGCTCCAACACTCCGGCTCCGCCAATCACGCAAATTCCTGCCTGCACCGAAGCTTCCGTGAGCTGTTCTCCCAGTTGTTCCAGCTGCTGGGAGGTGGTGGTTAAAATTTCGGTGTGCAGGCGCTGCCGGTCTTGGTGGGTCAAACCGGACAAAGTATCCGCTGCTTCAGAAACCCCTTGAGCGTGGGGAGTCAGTACCGGCTGGCTTTTGCCGATGGTGCTGATAATGGCGTTGGTCAAATCTTCTTTGGCGGCCTGGCGCAGGGCTTTCCCGGCTTCCTGGAAACGGGCCAGAGTAGCCTTGGGGTTGGGATCCCGGTAGGAGGAAAAACGAGCCTCTCCTTGGGAGTCAATATTCAGTCCTACACCGTAAGCTCCGCCCTGCACCCGGACGGTATTCCAAAGATAGTCGTAGGTCAAAAGCTGTCCTGCCACCTGGGCGCTGCCCCAGCTGGAGAGTTCCACCTTCTCCACCTGGGCGGCAAAGCCGATTCCGGCAGGGATAGTAAACCCTTCCTTGGACAAATCCTGAGGCGGGTACACCTCCAAAAGGCCTTCCGGAAGATCCGGCAACTGTTCCACGATCCCTGCCAGCCAAGGCTGATCCAACTCCCCAGTGACCCCCAAGGTGAGCCGCCGGCGGGAGAACACGCTGCCGAACAGTTGAGCCAGCCCTTCCTGCAAGTCGAGTTTTTCTTCCCGGTCCTGCTGCTGCAAATACCGCAGATACCGGATGCCGCCCACCGCTTCCTGCACTGCTCCTTTGGGACTGAAAGCCGCACCGGCCCGGCGGGAAGCATACGCGTTGCCGGACATCTGGATCTGCTGTTCCAGCATCATCCGACTCTGGGTCAGCAAAACGCGAATCTGCTTGGTTTCGTCAAATCTGGTTTCGGTGAGGATCTCCCCAAGGAGGGCAGCTCCTTCTTGTTTGTATTTTTCCAGCATGGCGGCGCTGACCATCAAATAGGGCGTGGTTTCCCGGGTGGTATGGTGAGTGAACACCGTGACGCCGGCAGAGAAGAATCCCAGGCAGCTGTCCATCTGATTGCGCAGCTCCATGGCGGAATGGCGCCGGGTGGACAGTTCGCCCAGCAAAGAAGCCATAAAACTCACCTGGCTGAGCTGATCGAACGTAAGGTCGTTTAGAGCAAAGTACAGATCCAGATAAACAATGCCACCGGTTTCCCGGCACTGATGCAGCACCCGTTTACCTGCCACCTGTTCTTCCACCTGCTTGGAAGGGGGAATTTCAGCGGGAATATCCGAAAGCTTCAACACCGGCAGAGTAGCCAATCCTTCCGGAGTGTCGGGCTGCATTTGACGGCTGCGGAAGGCATGGAACCCGTCCACCACCTGTTGAATGGTTTCCTGGCTCCAACCAGCCTTAATTTCGGCCAAGCCCTCCGCCTCTTTCTGCCGCTTTTCCTGACCCAAAGTCTTGCTGGGCAGCAGGCAGAGCTGGGCCTGGTGTGGGTTATCCAAAAAGGCGGTGCGCAAAAACTGTTCAAACCAACCCTGCTCCAGTTTTTGCCGGAGAGAGGCAAACAGTTCCCCGCATTGGAGGTTCTGGGCAGGATCGCCACCGTACAGCCAGCTTTCCATGCTCTTGATGGCCAACATAATTCCCTGGGGCATCCGACCATAATCCAAAGCCCGGGCGGAAAACTCCAAGCGGTTCAGCACGCCTGCTACACGGCTGTGATCCAATCCGTCCTGGGCCTGCTGTTCCAATACCTGTCCAATGATCCGGTCAATCTGTTCCTGTTTCCCGGCATCGGTGTTCCGAACAATCAGCTGGGCAAAGCACTGCTGTACGCCGTCCTGCACCTGAAGCTGCACGTCCTCCGCCAGTCCCTGTTCCAGCAGTGCCTTCTTCAGCGGAGATTCGTTGGAACCACAGAGCACCTCCGCCAAAGCGGAAGCCGCCAGGGTCTTTTCCGGTTCATCATACCGGCCAAATACCCAGCCGTAAGACAGGATGTCCTTGTTTTCTTCCTTTTCCTGCGCACCGATCTCGTACACCGCCGTAGCTTGCTTGGGATGCACCGGGGCTTGCAAAGAAATGGCAGTGTCCATCTCCAAAGCGTCGTAGGCGGAAAGGAAGCTGTCCAGCTTGGCCAGCACGGCGTCCAGATCCAATTTACCATCCAAAAAGATCCGGGCATTGGAGGGATGGTAGAACCGTTTATGACTAGCCTGATAGTTTTCGTAGGTCAAGCTGGGAATAGACTGGGGATACCCGCCGGATTCCAAGCCGTAGCAATTATCCGGGAATAACAGGGCATTCATTTCCCGCTGAAGTACCGCGTCGGAGCTGGCATATACCCCTTTCATCTCGTTGTACACCACACCGTTGTAGGTCAATTCCCCATCCGGAGAGTCCAGCTCATAGTGCCAGCCCTCCTGGCGGAAGGCGTGAGGATCGGTGACACTCAAGGGATGAAACACCGCATCCAAATATACATCCATGAGGTTGAGAAAATCCTGATCGTTCCGAGAGCTCAAGGGATACATGGTTTTATCCGGAAAGGTGAAGGCGTTGAGGAAAGTTTCCAGAGAACTTTTAATCAGATTTACAAAGGGCTCTTTCACCGGATATTTTTCCGAGCCGCAGAGCACCGAATGTTCCAGGATATGGAACACCCCGGTGTCGTCCTGGGGGACGGTGCGGAAGGTAATGGCAAAGGTCTTGTTTTCCTCTTCCCGCTCCAGCCAGATCAAATCCGCGCCGTTTTTCTCATAGGTCATACGGTGCAGGGTGGCCTTCAATTCCGGCAGAGGCTGGTCGTACTGCCGGACAAAACCGTGAAGATGATGGTTTGCATTCATAATCGTTCCTCCAAACTGACATAAATTTGAAAAGTAAAAGCAGCGATTTCAAGCAATTTCTGCTATTTCTTGCAACTCTCAGTCAAAAATGGTATAATAAATAGACTTCTTCTAAGGGAGGGATATCCATGCTGGTGATCGAACATTTGCTGGTCTGTGCCGCGTCGGTATTGTCCTGCTTTACCGCCCTTGCATGGATCGGCACCCCCAAATCCAAGTGCTGGCTGCGGGCCGCTGTGCAGGGAGCCTTGAACCTCTGCGTGGGAATCTGCGGTGCCTACTTCTTAGCGGATCGTTACAGCGCAGCTCTGTCTTTGCTGGTTCTCATTCTTTTTCTGCCCATCACCTTGACCCAAACGGAACACGCCAATTCCAACAGCGTGGCCGCCGTCTGCATCGCCTGCGGCTGTATGGGCAGTTTACAAGCCTCCATCTCATTTCTGCTGGGTTGGACGGTGATTTCAGTTTCTTTCCGCTGTGCTTTGGCGGGACTGATGGTGGCGGGATGTTGGTTTTTATGGCACCGGATGTCCCCCTATTTCCCGGGGGCGGAATGGCAGGAAGCCTTCGGGGATTCCCAAACGTCCATGAAAACCTTTCCCAAAACCCAATGGGAATTCTGCTGGCTGCTTCTAGCCTACGGCCTGTCCTGCGTCCTGCCGGCATTGGTGGGACTGCATTCCGTGTGGATGCTGATTCCGGTGTGTATCTGGCAGGTAGGTGGACTGTACCTCATCAACCTGATTCTCTCCCATCTCAAGGACCAACAGCTCCTTTCCTCGGAGCAGCAGTACCGCAACGAGATGTCCACCTATATGAGCGTCATCCGTTCTCAGCGCCACGATTACAACTTCCATGTCCAGACCCTCAGCGGGTTGCTGAAACGGGGAGACTATGCCGAATGTCAGCGGTATTTGGACAACCTCACAGAAGATTCCATCGGAATGAACGAACTGCTGCCCTTAGCGGACCCCGCAGTCAGCTCCCTGATCCTCTCCTTCCGCAGCCGGGCGGCTCAGGAAGGAATTCAGCTGGAAATCTCGGTGGAAAACGACCTATCCCAGATTGCCACCAACGTCTATGAAACCAACAAGATCATCGGCAACCTGCTGCAAAACGCCTTGGATGAGACCCAACAGCTCAAGGACCGGTCCTACGGCATCCATCTTTCCATCTTAAAGCGGGGAGAATTCTGCATGATCCACGTTTCCAATCGGGCAGCCAGCAACCAGCCCATGGCGGAATACCGGTACGGCAAATCCAAAAAGGCCAGCCACGAAGGCATTGGCATCGCTTCCATCCAAGCGCTAGCCCAGCGGTATGGGGGCATGGTCTATTTCCGCATGGAAGGCGACATCATTCATTTCGTAGCGAAAATCCCCTTAGTATTGGCAAAGGAGGCGGGATAAGTGATTTCGGGAAAAATTCTTTTGGTGGACGATCAACCCACCGCCGCTCAGGCATCCATAGATGCTCTGACCAACTTCGTTTCCAAAGATCAAATCCTCTACGCTTCCACTGCCGCCCAGGCGATTCAAATTTTGGATTCCACCCCGCTGGCCGCAGCGTTCTTGGACATCGATATGCCGGACACCAAAAATTTTTCTTTGGCGAAATACATCGACCAAAAGCACAAGGGTCTGCCTTATGTGTTTTTAACCGGCTATGCCAACTTTGCTGCTGAAAGCTACGACTATGAACCGTTGGATTTTCTCACCAAACCCATTGATGTCGTGCGGCTGGAAAAGACCTTTGCCCGGCTGGCTCAAAAAAAGGAAGAAATCCCTTCCGGCAAAATCGCCATTCGCTCCAAAAACGATTACATTTTGGTGGATCCTCAGGAAATCTCCTACATTTTCCGCAACCAGCGGAAAAGTCAGATCAACTGCCTGGATGGGAAAACCTTATTCGTCTCCGCCACCATCGAAGAATTGGAGCTGATTTTTGAGGACTACAACTTTTTCCGCTGCCACAAATCCTATTTGATCCCCTGCGGACAAATTGTCCAGGTGCGCAGCGGTCAATACGGGCGAACCTATGAGGCGGTGCTTACCGACGGTTCGGTAATCCCCATCAGCCGCAACCGCTATCCAGCTCTGCGGGAAAAACTAGAACGGTTAGGGGTTCGGTTTTTATAACATTCCTTCCCCTCTTCTAGCATAACCCATCCTTTCCCATCTGTCCAGAAAAACAGCACAAAACTGACAGAGATTTGACATTACCGGTCAAGTCTCTTTTTTGCCCTTTTGCGGCAGATCCCGCCGACGGCAGCATAAGGCCGCGACATCGGCGGGATCGGGAGAAATAAGAAAGAGAGAGGGGTTATCATTTTTCTTTGTAGTAAAGCATGCAGTGGCAGTAGCCCTCAAAATTGGGGTCGGCAATCTGCCGGCGGAATTCTTGGCAGATGCACTTATACTCCTCGGTACGCTCTACTCGGCAGGGACAGTAGCCGCCTCTGGCAGCCAAACCTTCCCGCACCGTCTTGACCACTTCCGGGTCATCATTCAGCCGAATTCGGCCCATGTGCGTCATCTCCTTTGTCGGATGGATACAATAACTTGGCCAGCTGCTCCCGGATCCCTTCCAGATTCATCCCGCCGGTGGAACGAAAGATCTCCTTGCCCCGGTGAAAATACAGGAAAGTGGGCAGCCCTACCACGTCAAACCGCTTGCCCAGTTCTGGGTAGGCGGAGGTG
>DXWR01000115.1 GCA_019416775.1 Oscillospiraceae bacterium
GCCCGGTGCTCTGCGACCGCTCCAAGCCGGAGATGGGCAAGGCTTCCATCGAAAATCCCGCCAAGCTTTGGCAGGCCGGTCTGCCCTGCGCCATCTGCACCGACCATCCGGTGATTCCCATCCAGTATCTCCCCTTAACGGCGGGGATTGCCATTCGAGGCGGATTGGACCGCCAACAAGCCCTGGCCGCCATCACTCTCGTCCCTGCCCAGCTTGCCGGATTGGAAGATCGGGTGGGCAGTTTGGCGGTAGGCAAAGATGGGGACTTGGTGATCAGCCGGGATGACATTTTCTCTTCGTACTTCCTTCCCTCGGCGGTGTTCTGCAATGGCAAACTGGCTGCCCAGGGAAAAGATTCTCCCTTTAGAAAGCAGGTTGAAAACAATGCGTGAACTCTCTGTTCATGAAATCACGGCCGCCGTGCGGGATCTCTGCATCCAGGCCAACATGGTGCTGCCGGAAGATTTGAAGGACACCATCTGCAGCCGCTGCCAGCAGGAGCCCTTTCCTCTGGCCAAACAGATTTTAGGGGATTTGGAGGAAAACCTTTCCGCCGCCCGGCAGCTGCAGGTTCCTATCTGTCAGGATACCGGTATGGCAGTGGTGTTTTTGAAACTGGGCCAGGAGGTCCATTTGGTGGACGGCGATCTGAATGAAGCGGTGAATGAAGGGGTGCGCCAGGGATACACCCAGGGTAAACTCCGCAAATCCATTGTCCGGGACCCCCTGCGCCGGGTGAATACCGACGACAATACCCCGGCAGTGCTGCATCTTTCCCTGGTGCCTGGAGAACAGGTGGAGATCACCGTGGCCCCCAAGGGCTTCGGCAGCGAAAACATGAGCGGGGTGAAGATGTTCACCCCTTCTGCCACCCGGGAAGATATTTTGGACTACCTCACCGCCCACATTGCCAAAGCCGGCAGCAATCCTTGCCCTCCCATGGTGATTGGCGTGGGGATCGGCGGGGACTTTGAGCTTTGCGCCTATCTGGCCAAAAAGGCACTCTGCCGTCCGGTGAGCCAGCGCAATCCCGATGCGTATTACGCTTCCATGGAAGAGGAACTGCTGAGCCGGGTGAACGCATTGGGCATCGGCCCCCAGGGCTTTGGCGGGGAAACCACTGCACTGGCCGTCAACATTGAAACCTATCCCACCCATATCGCCGGATTGCCGGTGGCGGTGAACGTGGGCTGCCATGTCACCCGCCATGCCCGTCGGGTGCTGTAATGGTTAGAAAGGAAGATTTATGGAAACAACCCTGCGCTATGTGGCGCCTTGTCAGTTTGGACTGGAAGGGATTCTAGCCGGAGAGCTCCGCCGAATGGACGCTCAGGATGTGCTGGCGGAAAACGGGCGGGTGCTGTTTTCCGGCGGACTGGAGATTTTGGCCCGGGCCAATCTCTGCCTGCGCACTGCTGAACGGGTGCAGATCCTGCTGGGAGAGTTTACCGCCAAGAGCTTTGAAGAGCTGTACCAAGGCATGAAGGCCATTCCTTTGGAGGAGTTTATTGGAAAGGCAGACCGGTTTCCGGTAAAGGGCTATAGCTTAAATTCCACCCTCCACAGTGTGCCGGACTGTCAGTCTATCCTGAAAAAGGCGGCGGTGGACCGGTTGAAACAGCATTACCGCATTGACTGGTTTCCGGAAAAAAATGCCCTCTGCCAGCTGCAATTTTCCATCCTGAAGGACCGGGTCAGCATCCTGTTGGACACCAGCGGCCCCGGCCTGCATAAACGGGGTTGGCGTGCCCATTCCAACGCCGCTCCCATCAAGGAAACCTTGGCGGCGGGCATTGTGGACTGCGCCCGGGTGAAGGGCTACAGCACGGTCTGCGATCCCTTCTGCGGTTCCGGTACATTGATCATCGAAGCTGCCAGCAAGGCGCTGAACATTCCCCCCTGTTTGCGGAGACGGTTTGCCGCCCAGGAATTCGGCTTTGTGCCGGAAAGTATCTGGCAGCAGGAACGGACCCGGGGTTTGGACCTGATTCGCCGGGATGCAGAGTTTCACGGCTATGCCTGGGATTTGGATCCGGATTGCGTGGAACTGACCTTGGCCAACGCCAAAAAGGCGGGACTGGGCAAGCGAATCACCGTGGAGCAGCGGGACATCAAGGATTTTTCTCCGCTGCCCAAAGGGATTACCCTCTGCAATCCCCCTTACGGAGAACGGATGCTGGATCAAAAACAAGCCCGAGCCATCTACCACACCATGGGAAAGGTGTTTACTCGTACCCAAGGGGAAAGCTACTACATTATTACTCCGGACCCGGAATTCCCCCATTGTTTTGGACATACACCGGACAAACAGCGCAAGCTGTATAACGGTATGTTAAAATGTTATCTTTATCAGTACTTCAAACCCGTTCCTGAAAGGAGTCATGGCCATGAATGAAAGCCATCAACCTGCTCAACCGGCGCCGGTAGCCCCTCAATCCGGCCCCAAAAAGAAAAAAGTTCCCTCCAATGGACAATTTTTCGCCAAAAACACCTGGAACATCTTTGTCTATCTGCTAATCGGTGAGTTTATGGCCTTGGTCATCGATATCGCCTTCCTGCTGGTGGACATTACCGCGGTGCAAATCATTGTCACTGTGGTGAACCTCTTTGCTTACTGCGCCATGGTTTCCTCTGCCGCCTGGCATTACGGCAACAAGGATTTGAACCGGTATCAGTTCGGCCACACCGATAAAAACCTAAAGCGCGGCTTC
>DXWR01000116.1 GCA_019416775.1 Oscillospiraceae bacterium
CAGCAAAATGCTGCCCCTACATCATGGGCAGCATTTTGCTGCGCAAAAACCGGCGAAACCGGCACGAGTTGCTGTGCCCATTATTTTTCTTTCTTGAATCGGTATTGTTGCGAAACGCCGTAAGCGGCGTTTCTGGGTTCCGCCTTGCTGCCCCTACGTCATGGGCAGCATTTTGCTGCGCAAAAACCGGCGAAACCGGCACGGGTTGCTGTGCCCATTATTTTTCTTTTTTAAATCGGTATTGTTGATAGGTCAGGTGTTCCCGCAGCAGGCCCTTCAGGGCGTAGACGGCAGTTTTTGGGGTTTCCCGTTTGGGAAAGATGATCTGGAATCGGTTTTGCTTGGTGGTCAGGAAATAGTGTTTTTTTGTTTCAATCACCGACTTAATGTCAGGAAATTTCACCCGGCTGGTTTTTCCAGTTTGGTGGCTGTACACCAAAAAGCCTTCCAAATCGTTGCCGATGAGATCGAACACCCGGGCGGTGGTGTAGGTTTTTTTGCAGTACCGTCCAAACCGCACTCGGTTAATCAGCAGCATGGCAAAGGGGTAAAGCAGACAGATGATGGACACAATATAAGATCCCCAAAACAGGGTGCCGATGCCCACCAAAAACACGATCACGGCCAAAGCGGTGTTGTACCAGCCGTTGATGTAAAAATTAAAGAGCATGGAGGACAGATAATCCTTGGCCAAAAGATGAACGGTGATCCGAAACCGTTCCCCTTCCTGCACCGGGGGCGGTTCATCGCTGACTTCTTCTTCCTCTTCCTCTTCCTCTTCTTCGTCCTGTTTCTCATCCTCGGGTCCTTCTTCCGATTGGTCCGAGTCTTGCTCCGGTTCGGACTGGGATTGATTTTGGGAGAAATCCTCCTGCACCGGGGCGTTCATATCGCTTTCCAGCCGCAGCAGATCCTCTTCCTCTCGGGCGGGTTCCCTTTGAGGCGTCAGAAGTTCTTCAGGCTGGTTTTTGGTTTGCTGATCCATGGTTTTGGCCTCCTTAGCCGGACTGCCGGGTTGATCCCCTTACCGGCCGAATCTTCGGATCCTGGCCGGGCATCAACCAAGCTGATGCTGTTATTTTAGCATATTTTTGCGTTTGGCACAACCGTTTTTACCGGACGATTGAACCCCTTTGCTTTTGTTAAACCTTAATTTACAAAATATCCGAATCCTGTACTTGACTTGTTTGGTCCTTGGTGGTACAGTAGGTTTAGCACTCAGGAAAGTGGAGTGCTAACCACATTCCGGGAATAAATCGAGGTGAATTGCCATGGAATTGGCAGGGCGCAAACAGATTGTGCTGGCTGCCGTTGTGGAACATTATCTCCGCACCGGAGAACCGGTGGGAAGCAAAGCGGTGTTGGAGCAGGGGACTTTAAACGTTTCCAGCGCCACTATCCGAAACGACATGGCAGCCTTGGAACGGGAAGGGTATCTGGAACAGCCCCACACCTCCGCTGGGCGGATTCCCACAGTGCAGGGATGCCGGTATTATATCGATCATCTCATGCAGCCCTACGTCCTTACCGAAACAGAACGGACGGAGATCGACCAGCGGCTGGAACAAGGCGGGGCCAACGCCGAAACGGTGGTGCAAAACGCTGCAGAAGCCTTAAGTGAGATTACTCAGCTTGCAGTGGTAAACGCCAGCAATCTGCCGGAGTTTACCGTCATCAGTCAGGTGGAAGTGATTCCTGCCGGGAAGCGGCTGTACGCACTGCTGATGATTACCTCTTCGGGGGATATCAAAAACCGTATGTGCCGGCTCAGCGTGGATCTGACTCCGGAGCAGCTTACCTTCTTTGAGAATTTCCTCAGAGAAAACCTGGTGGGCCAGTCGCCCCGGGACCTGAATCCCGCCCAGCGGCAGAAGCTGGCGGTGGCCATGGGAGGGTATATGCTCTCCTTGAGTCCTCTGCTTCATGCGGTGTATGAGCTCAGCGAGCAGTTTTACCGGCAGAACATCAACATCAGTGGGGAAGGAAAGCTTCTCCTCCGTCCGGGATTTGACACCGGCGGGCTGGTGCGGTTCTTGGAAGAAAAGAACCAGCTGGCAGGGCTGTTGAAGCAGGCTTTCAGCGGGGTGCAGGTGATTTTCGGCAAAGAGGATTCCCCCTTTGCAGTGACCAAC
>DXWR01000117.1 GCA_019416775.1 Oscillospiraceae bacterium
CATCTATCCAAAAATGACGATTAATTTCATTTTACATTGAAATAGTTGAAATTCCATGTTAAAATAAATTTATATTAGATGACAAAATATGTGGAATTTACAGAGAAAAGAGATGCTGTTTATGAAGCCTGTATGGAGGCGAGCTGCCTGCATAGCTTGCATTTTATCTATATGTGGTGTTACCTTGACTTCTGCGTCAGCCCAAACCCTTACTGGCATTGACGGAAACGCATCAGTAATATTAGAAGGCATTTATGAGCCCTTGGAAGAGGGGGATACTGTTTATTCCGTTACGGTCACCTGGGGAGATTTGGAGTACACTTATTCCGAAGGGGCAAATGGCACCTGGGATCCCAGCACTCATACCTATCAAAACGGTGCTGCTTCCGGCTGGGATTGGGAAGAGGAAAGCAACAAAATAACAGTGACGAATCACTCTAACGCTGCAGTGGACATTTTCCTGGAAGCGGCTACAAATGGCACTGTAGAAGGCGGGTTTTATCCACAAACTAAAGGCGGGTCAGAAACTGTTGAGAATACTCTTCATTTAGAAAACGCGGTGGGTACTTCGGTAGAGAATGCTCCTACTCAAGAGATATATTATCAAATTACTGGAGGTTCCATTCAGGAGAGCGGTGCTATCGGCAGCATCACCATCACTTTACAGGGAACAGATAGCGGTACTGAAGAGCCTTCGGTTCCTTCTGTGGGTGAAGTAGCAGCAACCTTCCAGGTGAGCGGAAGCAGCGATCGTAGCATTTCTTTGTACACCACAGAAACAGAGAATGTTTACCGCACCGATCTGCTTTCAGATTACATTTATCTAAATGGAAGCATTCCCATTTCCATTGATGGGACCGAATATTACGTGAGTGGAAGAATTAATAATAGTTATCAATCAGTTGCGCTAAGTACCAGTTTGAGCAGCACGAATTATATCAATATGAACGATATGGAGTTTTACCTGGAAGTAAATCTCAATGATTGGACCATTTCCACGTTACAGCCATAAAAGAACGGAGAAAAGAAAGAATGAAAGAATCGCCAAATAAGCGGGGAAAGAAGCAAAATCGCCTGCTTTGGCTGTTGCTGGTCTTGTTAGCAGTGTGCTTAGCGGTTCTTTTGTTTTTATATGGGCAGGAAAACAACTATACGCTGCTTCAAGATCCCTCGTCCCATTCAGAAAGCACTACATCTTTCGGGCAAACCACTTCCCCGCAGGAGGAAACGAATTCCGGGGAAAATTCCAGCCGCCGCAGTTCCACAATGTCTTCCCGCCGCACCGGATCCACCGCCGGAAGCCGGGTAGAGGAGACAGCATCTTCGTCTCCTGTGGAATCGTTGCCGGAAGAGATGGGAGGAGGAACAACTCCGATACTCCCTGCACCGGAAACTTCCGGTTCCACTTCTTCCTCGCCGTCCGGCACTTCCTCCGATCCTTCTTCTGCGCCGGAAGAAGAGACGTTTTCTCGGGAACAATCGGCTTATGGGCTCACCCTTCAGTGGGAAACTGATTTCCAAACTACTTTTGCTCAGCTTTGGGTGGACTATGCCAGCCAACAATCCTTGTTCAGTGTGTTGGAAGGGCAGGGTACGCCGGTTGCGGTGTATCTTCACGCATCTGCTGGGACCGATTTCGTGACCTGGAGCAACGGCTATAACCTTCATTGCTATACCGGCAGTTCCGATATGGATCAGGTGTATCGGGGGACTGCCCTGCTGTTGGAAGAGGTTTTGCGTCAGAATGGTTTGTGGGAAAGCTCGGTGTCCGATTTCCAAAGCCAAAATCCCAGGGGATTTACTTATGGCACCCCCAATCCGGCATATGTGGGGCTTTACTTCAATTCCATGGCAGCCCAGCAAACATTGGAAGAAGATCGGCTGGAGTCGTGGGAGCTGGTGCTGCAGGAATTGACACCTCGGTATGGAGGATTGATGGAAAAGTGCCGGGGATTGAGTGACCAGTACCGATTGATTGCGGCGAAATAAGACTTACTGAGGAAGAAATATACATTCTATGATTTGGAGGACAACTGCTTTCGCCCAGCAGTTGTTTTCTTTTGATTAGATCCTTTTTTCGGACAGCAATCCCTTGCCAACCTCCCTAAAAATGGTGTACAATAAATTGTTATCAGATGAAAGATTCCAAAAAAGTAACCCATTTCCTTTGGAAAGGACCTTTGTGATTTATGGCAACAAAAAAAACCACTCGAAAATCTTCTTCCCGTTCCCGGAAAAAGACCTCGAAGGCGGCGCTGGAAAAAAAGAGACAGTCCGCCAACTTAATTGGGGGAACGGTGACCTTTGTACTGGGACTGCTGCTGTTTTTTATGGCGTTGATTCCGGGTGAAAATGTCTGGCTGTTTCTTCACAATACCCTGTTTGGTTTGTTTGGAATAGGAGGGTACCTGCTTCCGGTTCTGTTGTGTATCTGCGGCCTAATCGCTGTGCTGCGCAAGGAGGTTGTGAAGCTGGCCAATAAGCTTTGGCAGGCACTTTTAGTGCTGGTTCTCTTTTCCAGTGCCGTCCAGGTTATTTTTGTGGGGCAATTCGCTGTAGGCAACCTAGGCGATGTGCTCAGCGGACTGTGGCAGGATGGAGTACAGCTTACCGGCGGGGGAGTGTTTTCGGTGCTGCTGGGCTGGCCGCTGCTCACTGCGTTTGGACAGATCGGCGCTTCCATCTTTTTGGTGTTGGTGGGGCTACTGGTTTTGCTGCTGCTTACCGGACGTTCTTTGCTGGACATCATCAACACCTTCCGTCAGCCGGACGATGAAGCTGCCCAGGAGTATCAGCAGGCCCAGGAAGAACTGCGGGAACAAAAACGTCAGCTTCGCCAGCAGCAGCGGCAGATTCGCCGGGAGGAAAAGCTCCAGCGCAAACGCCGTCAGATCGACATTGCTCTCACCGAAGCGGACCATCAGCGTTTGCAGCAGCAAAAGCAGGCCAAGGACAATGAAAATCCCATGCTGAAAAAACCGATTCACCAAGCTCCTGTGCCGGAGGTGAGCAATGACCGTTTTGATTTCCGCCAAGTGGCGGATATTTCGAAAACCGCGGCCAAACCGGAAAAGAAAACCTCCAAACAAGCTGCCTCCCAGCCGGCGGCGGAGCAGCCTCAGGATGCCCAACTCAATGAACTGGTGAATCGGGCGATTCCAAAGCCTATTCAGCCGGACCTTTCCGGGGACACCGCCAAGGAAGCTCCGCCGCCGGTTTCCGAAACGCCGCAGACAGCGGCAGCTGAGGCAGGGGAGTCCGCAACACCGGTTCCGGAAGCAGCCAAACCGGTCAAAGCCTATCAATTTCCCCCCATCACTTTGCTCAATCCCCCTCAGGATCACGGCAATCGGGACCTCTCCATCGAACTGCGGGGCAATGCAGAACTGTTGGTGGATACCTTAAAGAGCTTCGGGGTTCAAACCCGGGTGGTGGACATTTCCCGAGGGCCCACCGTCACCCGGTATGAGCTCCAGCCCAGCGCCGGAGTGAAGATCAGTAAGATCACCGGCCTGGCGGACGATATCGCCCTGAACCTGGCCTCCGCCGGGGTGCGGATTGAAGCGCCCATTCCCAATAAGGCGGCGGTGGGCATCGAGGTGCCCAATAAGGAAACGGAAATCGTCACCATGCGGGAGATTATTGATACCAAACTGTTCCGGGAGGCAAAAAGCAAGCTGACTGTAGCGTTGGGCCGGGACATTTCCGGTCACGAGGTCTGCTTTGACATTGCCAAAATGCCCCATATGCTCATTGCCGGGGCTACCGGTTCCGGTAAATCGGTGTGTATCAATGCCATCCTGATGAGCATCCTCTATAAGGCTTCTCCCAGCGAAGTGAAGCTGCTGTTGGTAGACACCAAAGTAGTGGAATTGGGGGTGTACAACGGCATTCCCCACCTGCTGGTGCCGGTGGTCACCGACCCTCGAAAGGCAGCGGGTGCCTTGGGTTGGGCGGTGACGGAGATGCTCAACCGCTATAAGCTGTTTGCGGACAGCTCCGTTCGGGACATTAAGGGCTACAACGAAATGGCGGCCCAGCAGTCCATGGAGCTGATGCCGGAAATTGTCATTATTATCGACGAATTGGCGGATCTGATGATGGCTGCCCCCAACGAGGTGGAAGACGCCATCTGCCGTCTGGCGCAAATGGCC
>DXWR01000118.1 GCA_019416775.1 Oscillospiraceae bacterium
GTACATAGACCATTCACTGTTTCGGTTGTGGCATGATTCTTTTCTTTCCATTGATACTCTTCTTCGGTTAAAATAACGATGCCATCCAGGTCCGAATCCGCTCGCGCTGTCCCTTTTGCCACCGAACCGCCTAGAATAAGCGCAATGGCACCTTGCCTTTTAAAATAGTCTATCATATTATTGATAGATTCTTCATGATGTTTGTACATTACAGTACCTCCTCAATTGCAAGGTGCGATCAGAATACAGGTGCCGCCCAGCCTGAGTTGAGTGATCTCCCTTACGCGTACTTACAGCATTTTCTCCATCCAAATATGGGGGCAGCCCTCGTCGTCGCAGGGTTCTCCGAAAGGAGTATAGCCGTTTTTCTCATAAAATTTCTGTACCCGAATTTGCGCCATCAGGGTCAATTTCACACCTCCCTGACGGCGAGCTTCTTCTTCCGCTTCCCGCACCAGCAAAGAGCCCAGATGCTTGTCCCGAAAAACTTTCCGCACTGCCAGTCTTCCAAAATCCCAGCAGCCCGGTTCCTCTGCAGGAAAAATCCGGCAGACTCCGGCAGGCTCGCCCTGATAAAACAACACCAGGTGGGTGGCAATCTGGTCGGTATCATCAAATTCATGAACAAAGCCCTGTTCTTTCACAAACACCTCTTCCCGGATTGCTTTGGCTTCAACAGGAAGGGTGTGGTAGGTTTTAATTTCCGTTTTGGTTTGCTCCGTCATATCATTGCTCCTTAAATTTTTGCTCTTGGATCAAACAGCCGGTCGTATTCTTCCAAAGCGAACCGGTCGGTCATGCTGCCGATATAGTCGCAGATCACCCGCTCCTGGCTGGGAGCTTGTCCGTCATAGCCGGCGGGATAGGTTAAGTGCTGGCAACGGTACTTCCAATCCTCCGGCAGCAGCTGGGGCCGGGCGCAGAACCGGTCAAACAGCCGCCCCACCACCAGTTCCGCCTTATCGTCCATAATGGCGATGGTGTGGATGCCGTACACATACCGGTACACCAACCGCCGCAGGGCGGCAAAAAACCGCTGGTCGGCCGGATCAAATCCGGCTAAGGCCACTCCCTGCCCCGCCAGCTGCTGCACCCGGGTAAGGCTTTCCACCCGATGCTGCTCCAGCCGGTGGAGAGTGCCCTGGATCAGGCCCAACACCAACTTGTGGATCAGCACATTGATAAAAAAGGTATCCTGGTAGGGAGAAAGGTGAAATCGGATTTCCCCCTGGGAGCCCTCCGCCAACAGCTGTTCCAGCTCCCTCATTCCCTGGGCAAACTCCGGGCTCCGGGAGACTGCCTGCCAAAGCTGGCCGGATTGGACGGCGTCCTGCAAATCGTGGCAGAGGTAGGCCACGGTGTCCGCCAAAGACACCACCTGGCCTTCCAGGGTGGAACAGGGCTGCTGGGGGTACAGGCTTTGGTACACCCCGGAACGGTCCCGGTTGTGCTTTAAGATCCCCTCTCGAACCTCTCGGGTGAGATTCAGGCCGGGGTAATTGTGGGAGCGGGTTTCCAGCAGACTCACCAATCGAACGCTTTGCTCGTTGTGAAGGTACCTCCCCTGTCCCAGCTTTTGCAGCCGGGCATCCAGGCATTCCTCGGCCGCATGGCCGAAGGGAGTGTGTCCCAGATCGTGTCCCAGAGAGATGGCTTCGGTTAAATCTTCGTTTAATCCCAAAGACTTGGAGATTCCCCGGGCAATCTGGCTCACCTCCAAAGAGTGGGTGAGCCGGGTGCGAAAGGAGTCTCCTTCCTGGTTGACGAAAACCTGGGTCTTGTACATCAGCCGCCGGAAGGCCTGGCAGTGAATGATACGATCTCGATCCCGCTGAAAGGAACCACGGTTGTCCTCTAAGGCCTCCTGTTCCGGGTACTGCCGACTGTCCGGGGCCGGTGCGGCGCAGGCATAAGGCATGAGCTGGGCGGCGGCTAAGGCCTCCAGCTCCTTTTTATAGCGGGGACGGTACAATTCCATAGCAAACTCCTTTCCACAACCGTTAAGGCGGCTGTTCTTGCTGCCGGCGCAGGCGGTACTTTTCCCGGGTAGCCAGTCCGCCCCGCAGGTGGCGCTGGCTTTTATTTTCTTCCAGGATCCCTTTCACTTGCTGCCAGAGTTTGGGGTTTTCCACGGGCAAAAGGGTGGTCAAATCCTTATGCACCGTACTTTTGCTCACCGAAAAAACGGCGGCGGTGCTCCGTACCGTGGCCTGGTGTTCCACCAGATACTCCCCAAAGCGAACCGAACGCTGTTTTGCCTGTTCCACCCTGCATCGCCCCCAACAATCTTTTTTCCATGGGTATGCGAAGAAGGGCGGGAAGATGAATCCCAGCAGGAAAAATCAGGGCTTTTTCAAGCCGTACTTGGCGTAAAAGGCGGCGATATCCTCCTGGCGGCGAACCAGTTCGGCATAGTGGAGCCGATGGTCGGCGGGATCAAAAAAGCCGATGGTGCGCTCTCCGGTACAGGTGCTAGACTCTATGCGGATGGAGTCGGGGGTGAAACCCTCCGGAATGGGGAGAGGGTGTTTGCGAGAACGTTTCATGCAGGCGGCCTCCTAACTGGATTTAGTGTAGCATAAATCAGGGGGAAAGGCAAGGAAGGCGCCCCGCAAACAAACGCAACCGCCGGTTGCGAAATCGTCAAGGAAAGATGGTGGCGTTCTTGTATGTTTTTTGGTACAATAAAGTCAATCAAGCTAAAGGAGGTCTTACGGATGACCCTTGCAGACAAAATCGTACAGCTGCGAAAAGCCAAAGGCATCTCCCAGGAAGAATTGGCGGCGCAGATCGGGGTATCCCGGCAGGCGGTGTCCAAATGGGA
>DXWR01000119.1 GCA_019416775.1 Oscillospiraceae bacterium
ATATTCACCACAAAGGCAATGCCCAAAATGGCGGCGCTTCCCCGGCAGGCCCCCTGGACGAAGCTGCCCACCTTCTGCTTATCCTGGAAGGCCAGTTCCGCCCCAATCCAGGTCAGGGCAAACATCAAAAAGGTGACCACAAAGCAGAATCCAACAAAGGGCCAGGAAAAGTTTTCCTCCAAGTCCATGGTGCGCAGATCGCAGAACAGCATCACCGGCAGAGCTACCTGAAAGACGAATTGATTGGCGATGGAGACAAAGTTGTCGTTGAGCAGCTTTCCTTTGTAAAAGAGATACCCCAGCACCATCACCAGGAAGATAGGGATGGTGGCGTTGAGGGAGTAGATGAGATTTTCCATAGATGGGTACGTCCTTTTTGCTGTAATTTACACGGCGGGCTGCCAAATAAAATCGGTTACAGTGCCGGTGAGATTATAATCCTCCAGGGTAAATTCCGTCAATCCCCCTTCCCCGCCCAGCTTGGCGGTAAACTCCGTTTCTCCAATGGACCCGGTAAGGGTGTCCCCTTCCAAGGTCAGACCTTCCGGGGTGCAGCAGGCTTCCCAAAGCTGGGGCAGCACCGCCGCCAGGTTCCGGGGATTTAAGGTTTCCACCTCCGGGGAAAATTCCAAGCCGTGGAAGGAGAGCTTCAACCCCTCCGCTCCGTACTGGGCCACCAGGCCTTCCAGTTCCTGGGGCTGGGAGAGGGTCAAACGGTACTCTCCGGGCTGAGTGCGCTCCAAGGTGCCGGTGGCGTCAAAGTCCCCGGTGTGAAGGTTGACGGTACAGGTAAAGGGGGTGTTGCCGTCCAATGCCCCATCAACGGACACCGGGACTGCCGGGCGGGTGAGCCACAGCACCAGCAGGGTGACCCCCGCTGCCAGAGCAACCGCTCCCGTCAGCAGCAGCCAGAGTTTTTTGTGCTTCTTGTTAGAATGGGCATGGGCATGATTCAATCCAATCACCTCAGGAAAGGATGCTCAGAAACGCCTCCGGAAGAGTTTCAATCAGATCGGTGGGAAGCATGGCGTACTGGCTCTTGTTGGCCGCCGCCAAATCTCCGGCCAAGCCGTGGAGGTACACCCCAAATCCCGCCGCCTGTCCGGGAGTGAAGCCGGGCTGAGCCAGAAAAGATCCAATCATCCCCGCCAGCACATCTCCGCTGCCGCCCCGAGCCATGCCGGGGTTGCCGGTGGTGTTTTCCCAAAGCCAGCCGGCAGGGTCGTACACCAGGGTGTTGTGCCCTTTGAGCACCAGCACCAAGGAATGCTGCTTACCGAAATCCAGGGCGGTTTGCTCCCGGTTTTGCTGAATCTGAGCGATGGTTTTGCCGCAAAGCCGTGCCATCTCCCCGGGATGGGGGGTGAGGATCACCGGCCCGCAGCACTCACTGAGCCATTCTATGTGCTTAGAAAGAAGGTTTATGCCATCGGCGTCGATAAGCAGCGGAACAGTGCAGGTTTCCAGCAGCTGATGCAGCAGTTCCTCCAACGCAGGGCTTTGGCCTAGCCCGCAGCCAAACACCACTGCGGTGGCCTGCTTCACCTCTTCCAGCAGCCGGGGGATTTCGATTGGGGAGATGGTGCCGTCCTCCCCGGCTTTTAAGGGGATGGTCACCGCTTCGGGAAAGCGGGGATAGGCGGCAAACAGATTTTGCTCCACAGTAGCCAGCTTCACCAAACCTGCCCCGCAGCGCAAAGCCGCCCGAGTGGCCATGAGGGCCGCACCCCCCATTCCAACGCTGCCGCAGATCAGCAGCAGTTTGCCGTAGGTTCCCTTATTGCTTTCCGGCTCCCGTACCGGAGGCAGTCCCAAACGGGAAAACAGTTCTTTGGTGAGCTGGCCGTGATGGGTCTGTCTC
>DXWR01000012.1 GCA_019416775.1 Oscillospiraceae bacterium
TCCTGGAAGCGGGAAAGCTGATCCGGCATCTGACCCAGCATCCGGACGCTGCCGTGGACCAGCTGCCCATGCAGTATGCGGAAATTACCGCCCAAATGGTGTCCTTGAACGCTTCCATGGAGCGGCAGAAACGGCTGCTGCAGGAAGAAGCCCAGCGAAAAAGTGATTTAGTCACCTACCTGGCCCACGACTTAAAAACCCCTCTCACCTCGGTGATCGGATACCTGAGCTTATTGGAGGAGGTACCCCAGCTTCCGGAGGAACAAAAGGAGAAGTACACCAAAATCGCCCTGGACAAAGCCCTGCGGCTGGAACGGCTCATCAATGAATTTTTCGACATCACCCGATATAACCTGCACGAAATGGTGCTGGAAACCCAAACCTTCGACCTCTGCTACCTGCTGCGGCAGATGGTGGAGGAGTTCTATCCCCTGATGCAGCAAAAAGGCTGCTTCATTCAGCTGCAAATCCCGGAAAGCCTGCCGATCCAAGGGGATCCGGAAAAGCTGGCCCGGGTGTTCCAGAATCTGCTGAAAAATGCCGCCTCCTACAGCTATCCCAACTCCCCCATCCTGCTGACTGCGGCGGAGCAAGGAAACAATATCCGTCTCACCGTGGAGAATCAGGGAAAAACCATTCCCTCCTACCGTCTGGAATCCATCTTTGAAAAATTTTTCCGGTTGGATGAATCCCGTTCCACCGATTCCGGCGGAGCTGGATTAGGATTAGCCATTGCCAGGGAAATCGTCACCCTCCACCACGGCAGCATTGAGGCCACCAGTCAGCAGGAACATACGGTGTTCACCGTACTGCTGCCCAAGAAGCAGGGGGAAAACGGCCTGCCTCCAGCCGGTAACCCATTTCAGCAGTCATCCAGTCCAACTTCTTAAGAAACCCTTAGGAAAACCTCAATCCGTCTTTAGCAAACCTTGCAGTGGAATCTGGTATTCTAAACACCAGAGACCCACTGCTTTTCTTTTTGCGAAAGGACGGAAACACCATGACTTCTCAAGCCTATCCCCAAAAGCGAAAACTTTCCGGCAAGCGAATCCTTTCAGCCCTTGCCATTCTGGTCGCCGCTGTTCTGGTGATTGCCTCAGCCGCATATTTTCTTTCCAGGTGGTTGACCGCGTCTTGGGAAGAAAAAAACAACGTTATTCCCGCCAATGGGCTGTACAGCCACTCCGCTCTGTTGTTGGACTGTGAATCCGGCCGGACATTGACCCGAAAAAATGCCAACCAACGCATTTTCCCCGCTTCCTTGACCAAAATCATGACGGTGTATCTGGCAGTGCAAAAACTGGACCCTCAGCAGATCATCACCTTAGAGGCATCCATCTTCCCTCCTCTTTCTGCACAACAGGCTTCCATGGCGGGATTTGAACCGGGAGAACAGGTCTCTGCCCTGGATTTAATGTACGGAGCCATGCTGCCTTCGGGAGCGGAGTGCTGTGTAGCACTGGCAGAAGCCATGGCAGGAAGCGAAACCGCCTTTGCCCAAGTCATGAATCAAACGGCACGGGAATTGGGCATGAGCAACACTCATTTTGTCAACTCCACCGGCTTGCAGAACAACGACCACTACACCACCGTGGAAGACATCGCCTTACTGCTTCGTGCAGCGCTGGAAAACCCTCTCTTTTTCCAAATCATTACCACTCACAGCTACACCGCCACCGGAAGTGCGCATCCCTTTGGCCTTTCCTTTACCTCCACCCTTTGGGAACTGCCGGAATCCCAATCACTGCAAAACGGAAAAATCCTGGGCGGAAAAACCGGCTACACCGACCAAGCCGGGCTGTGCTTAGCCAGTTTAGCGGAAATCCAAGGGAAACAATATCTACTGGTAACTGCCTCCGCCAAAGGGGATCACAGCACCCCGCCCTACCACCTTTACGATGCCCTTACCTTATATGGCAGGATCGGCAGTTCATCCCGCTCTACCGAAAAATAAGAAAGATCAGGAAAGAACGGAAAATTCGACTGATTTTGTTGCTTTTTCCAACAGAAGCCGATATAATAAAATGGATGGAAAAAAGAAAACAGGCAAGCACTTTCGCCTTGACAACCGGTGTTTGAAAAAGGGTTTATTTGAATTTTACCAGGGGGAAACACCAGTGAAAAAACGATTGTTATCCGGCCTATTGGCCGTTTTACTTCTTATGGGAACGCTGGGGATCTTTAGTGGATGTTCCAGTGAAACGACGTTAACCTACGACCTGCCGGGGACACCGGCCACCTTAGACCCGCAATCCGCCAACGATCCCTATGCCTTTACGGTAATCAACGAAATCTTTGAAGGACTGACCCGAGTACAGGAGGACGGCAGCATCGGCTTAGGGGCAGCGGAAAGCTACCAGGTCAGCCAGGATCAGCTAACCTATACCTTTACCTTAAAAGAAGGGCTCCATTGGAGCAACGGGTACTCCTGTACCGCCAACGATTTCGTCTTTGCCTTCCGCCGGCTGCTCAATCCCAGAACAAAATCTCAAACCGCCCACAACTTCTACTGCATTAAAAATGCTTCCGCGGTGGCTGCCGGCACCATGGACGTGGACCAATTAGGAGTCTACGCCAACAGCGACACCGAACTGGTCATTCAGTTGGAACGTCCCAATGCCTTTTTACTGGAACTGCTCTCCACCGCACCGGCAATGCCCTGCAACGAGCAGTTCTTCAATGAAACCAGAGGAGAATACGGCTTAAAAGGAGCCGCCCTAATTTCCAATAGCGCCTACCAGGTGGACAAATGGATTGTGGACAGCTACATCAAACTGGTTCCCAATGATCGCTACTATGACCAAGATCAAATCCATTTGACCAGTATGATTTTTTGGCTGTGCTACTCCGATACTCCGGCTGAGGGAGAAACCCAAAGCGAAATCCTCACCCGGTTCTACGATGGGGACAGCGCAGCCTACACCTGCTCCGGCAAACCGGATCAAGGGTTATTTGACGGCAGCTATCAAATCACCACCCACCCCAACACAGTGTGGGGGCTGACCTTCAACCAGCACAGCACGGATGCCGTCAAGCAACAGATTTTAAACAACCAAGATTTTCGGCTGGCCATCGCCAACTGCTTTGACCGCAGCCGGTACCAGGATCTTCTGCCGGAATACCTCACCGTAACCGACACCATCATCCCTCCGGGGGTAAGCATTGATAGCACCTCTTATCGGGAGCAGGCCGGCGAGATGAAGGTGTACGGTTTAGACTCCAATGCTGCAAAAAGCCACTACCAGGCCATGCTCAACGCCACCGGCGTCCAACAGGTAACCGGGCTGCGTGTGTTGATCCCGGAAAACGACTCGGTGGACAACGAGCAGTATTTCGGCTATCTCAGCCAGGTGATCCAACGGGAGCTAAACCTTTACCTGACCATCGAAACGGCAGACCAAGAAGATTTTGAGTCCCGATTGGCCAGCGGTGACTACGATATGGCCATCCTCCCCTTAGAGGCAGATTTTAATCACCCGGTTTCCATTTTGGAGGACTTCCAAAGCGGCAGTGCAGAAAACTACACCGGCTATTCCGACAGCACGTTGGATCACTACCTGGATCAACTTTACCGGGGCAGCGAAGGAGAAGCCGGGCTGTGCAAGCTGGCAGAACAGCATCTGCTGGACAGCGGCATTTTCCTTCCCCTCTACTATCAAACCAGTTATCTGGCGGTAGACAAATCGGTGAGCGGTGTGTTCCTCAATCCTCAAAATGGGGCGGTGGATTTTCGTTATGCCAAATTCTGATTCCAAAACCTTTTCCATTGCTGTGGCGCTGATTCGGCAAAATGGAAAAT
>DXWR01000120.1 GCA_019416775.1 Oscillospiraceae bacterium
GGTGGTGACGTGGCTGTCCACAGTGAGGCACTGGTCCAGCATACTCACTGCATCCCGCATTCCGCCATCCGCCAGTTTGGCCAGCAGAAAGGCGGCATCCTGGTCCAGCACAGCCTGTTCCTGTCCGGCGATGTAGCTTAGCCGTCCGGCAATGTCCTCCGGTTTGATTCGCTTAAAGTCGAACCGCTGGCAGCGAGATAGGATGGTGGCCGGCACTTTGTGAACCTCGGTAGTGGCCAGAATAAACTTCACATGAGCGGGAGGTTCCTCCATGATCTTCAGCAGGGCGTTGAAAGCCGCCGTACTCATCATGTGGACCTCGTCGATGATGTACACCCGGTACCGGCTTTGGGCAGGAGTATACACCGCCTCTTCCTTTAACAGACGCACCTGGTCTACCCCGTTGTTGGAGGCGGCGTCCATTTCCACCACATCCAGCAGGGTGCCGTTGTCGATGCCCTTGCAGATGTCGCATTCCAGGCAGGGTTCCCCATCTTTGGCGTTGGGGCAGTTGACGGCCTTGGCCAGGATTTTGGCGCAGGTGGTTTTGCCGGTACCTCGGCTGCCGGTAAAGAGGTAGGAGTGGGCGGTTTTGCCCTCCGCCACCTGACGGCGCAGGGTTTCGGTAATGGCAGTTTGACCGGCTACGTCCGCAAACCGGGCCGGCCGGTATTTCCGATACAGCGCCAGATACATTTTCTTCCCTCCCACACACAAAAAAGCGGCACTCTGAAAAATCAGATCCTGCACACAGACCGACAGACGGATCTGCGGCACACGGAAATCCACGCTTAATGCTGCTCGGTTCCCCGCCTGACATGGTTCACGGGACGCCGTTGCACAGGGCCCATCGATCTGCGTGAAGGGTCTGACTTTTCGGTCGTGTCGCTTTACTTGAGCTATTATACAATAGGATGGCCAAAATTGCAAGGATTTTTCATTCGAGTCAGCTTATTCTTCCATCCACCGGCCCTGGCAGCCCAGTTTGGTCAGCAGCAAGAATAACCGGTCGGCGGAAAGATACACGGTGGCGGTGTTGACGTTGGGGTGTACTCCAATCAAATTTCCCCGGAAATCTTGGGCCAATCCCCATTCCACGGAATGGTTTTGGTCGTGGAGCAGCCCAAAGGGGGTTACCGATCCCAATCCCAACCCCAGAATCTCCTGCAATTCTTCCGGGGTAGCCATGGTTAAGGGGCCGGATTGAAAGAGGTTTTGAAGATTCTTGAAGTCCGCTTTTCCATCTCGAGGCAGGGTCACCAAAAAGTACCGCTTCCCTTTGCGCTCTTTCAGGAATAGGTTTTTGGCCACCGCTTCCGGATGGGGAAGAGATTGTCCTTCCTCCATGTGGAACAGGGCGGGATGGGTTGCCAGTTCGTAGGGGATGGAAGATTGGCGGAGCAGGGAGAGAATGAATTCCATGAAGATTTCCTTTCGCAATAAGCAAACTGCCCCTCATGCAGAAGGGCAGCGGTTTGCTGTAATTTATTTTGCCTTGGCCTTTTTCTCCTTTTTGATGCAGGAGAAGATCTGCTCCAGCTCGTCCTCCGGCTGTTTCTTGGTGAACAAGCTCACCACCGGCACAAGGATCAAGCTGATGAGCATGGCAGCCGCTCCGGCATTGATGGGGCTGACTAGGTTTAAGGGGCAGTTTAAGCCCTGAACTGCCGCCACCAGATCCGGGAACAGACCTAGGTTGAACAGTACCATGTGTCCCACGGTAAACACCACTCCCACCACAAAGGCGGTCCAGACGCTGGCCCGGGTGACCCGTTTGGAGTACAGCCCATAGAGGAAGGGCCCCAAAAAGGCTCCCGCCAAGGTGCCCCAGGACACCGACATCAGGCTGGTAATCAGGGTAGTCTTGTTGGCGGCGATCACCACCGAAATGACAATGAACACCACAATCAAAATCCGAATCCAGAGCACCTGAGTCTTTTCCTTCATGTTTTTCCGGAAGGGCTTGATCAGGTCAATGGTAAGGGTGGAGGAGCTGGTGAGCACTAAGCTGGACAGGGTGGACATAGAGGCGGAGAGCACCAGCACCACCACTACACCCATCAGGATGTCCGGCAAAGCCTGGCCCAGCATATCCGGGACAATGTCGTCGTAGCTGGCAAAATCATCCACATACAGCCGTCCCAAGCCGCCCAAAAAGTAGCTTCCTCCGGCTACCACCAAGGCGAAGATGGTGGAGATTACCGCACCCCGAGTGACGGCGGGCTTGTCCTTGATGGCGTAGAATTTCTGCACCATCTGGGGCAGGGCCCAGGTACCCAAGCTGGTGAGGATCACCACCCCCAGCAGGTTTAAGGGATCGGGGCCGAACAGAGAGTTCAGGCTGTTTTCCGGCACGCCCACATCGCTGATTTTCCCCAGATTGGTCAAGGCAGTGAAGATGCCCCCTTGTCCATTGACGGCAAAGATCACTACGGCGGCAATGCCGATAAGCATAATGATGCCTTGGACGAAGTCGTTGATGGCGGTGGCGGTGTAGCCCCCCAATACCACATAGATGGCAGTGAGCACCGCCATGCCGATGATGCAGTAAATGTAGTCGATGCCGAAGGCCTCCTCAAACAACCGGGACAGGCCGTTGTACACCGAGGCGGTGTAGGGGATTAAGAAGATAAAGACAATCAGCGCGGAAGCGATCTTCAGTCCCTTGGAGTGGTACCGCTTTTCAAAGAACTCCGGCATGGTGGTGGCGTTGAGATGGCGGCTCATCAAGCGGGTGCGGTTGCCCAGCAGCCACCAGGCCAGTAAACTGCCGATAAGAGCGTTGCCGATGCCCACCCAGGTGGAGGCCACCCCGTAGTTCCAGCCAAACTGTCCCGCGTAGCCGATGAACACCACGGCGGAGAAGTAGGAGGTGCCGTAGGCGAAGGCGGTAAACCAAGGACCTAAATTCCGTCCTCCCAAGACAAAATTCTGCACGCTGCCCGCCATTTTCCGGCAGTAAACCCCAATGCCGATCATGACAGCCAGGTAGAGCAGTAAAATGATCCACATAACCATTGTGTCGTTTCATCCTTTCTCAACGCTTTTTTGCGCTAAAGCGTTGGCGCTTTTAAGCGTTAAAGTACTGAGCTAATTGTAGACAGTTGCCTTCCCTTTGTCAAGGAAAAAGAAAAAAGAATAGCAAAATCCATCAAGAATCGAAATCCTTTTTGTGCAGATTGCTTAGAAACTGCAGATTGAAAGCGGTAGGAAAACGTGTTATACTAAAACAAATCAGCAAAAAAGGCGGGATATTATGCGCATCACCATTCACACCAACTCGGCAGCCTGCGACATCGACACCTTGGGCGCCGAGCCCAAAAGTCTCACCGATCTGTTTGGCCGGGAATATCTTTGGCAGGGAGATCCGGCTTACTGGGGCCGGACGGCGCCGGTGCTGTTTCCCATTATCGGAAATTTGAAGGACAACAAAACCCTGTTCGACGGCAAGGAATACACCATTCCCAAGCACGGTTTTGCTCGGGATACCGAATTTAAGTGCATCTACCACAAGGACAATAAGGCAGTGTTCTGCCTTTACGCCAACGAAGAAACGAAAAAGATGTTTCCCTTTGATTTCACTTTCCAGGTGGGCTATACTCTGGAGGACGTTGATCTCCATGTGGAGTACACTGTGTTCAATAATGGGGACGTTCCCATGCCTTTCTGTCTGGGCGCCCATCCGGCCTTCCGTTGTCCGGGGGAGGAAGAAACCTTTGAGGAATACCAGCTCCGCTTCCCCACTCCTCAGACCATAAACAGCCCGGTGTTCAACACCGTTACCGGAATGTGGGAGATGGAAAACCGGCTGCCCATTGCCCAAAACCAGGACAAAGTAAATCTGAATTACGAATTATTCCGGGGCGATACCATTCTCTGCGAAAATCCTGACTTTACCCGGATTGCCCTGGTAAATGAACGTACCGGCCGGGGAGTAGAAGTTCGCTGGGAAGGATTTACCGATCTGGCTATCTGGTCTCCCTACGGGAAAAACGCTCCCTTTGTCTGCTTGGAGCCCTGGTGCGGCGCCGCCAAGATGGACAACGAACCGGACGAAGAATTTGTCCATAAACATGGCGTCCAGCTTCTCCAGCCTATGGAACAGAAAAAATATTCCATGACCATCATGCCGCTGTAAAACAAGTAAAATAACCCACGCCAGAAACCGGATGCAAGCCGAATTTCAGCGTGGGTTTGTTTACGATGGAGTAGAGAGTGTTTTGCGGAGGCTCAATGTCTTTTACCAGATCCCCAGCACTACCTGTATTCCCAGGCTCACCGCCGCAATGGCTACCCAGCAGCAGAATCCCATAAGGATGGGCTTACCTCCGGTTTTCACCAGCTTGACTACATTGGTGTTTAAGCCAATGGCGGCCATGGCCATCATGATGAAGAACTTACTCTGCTGCTGT
>DXWR01000121.1 GCA_019416775.1 Oscillospiraceae bacterium
TTATTGAATTTTATGGAAGTTCCTCCAAAATTACTTTTCTTTTTAAATAATTTTTCGAAAAATTTCCACAACACTCCGTCCACTTTCCTCCACCGGAAAATGAGGAAGAATCATAAAAAAATTCTCCGCAAAAAAAGAGCCGCCCGAGAGCGGCTCTGTGAAATTTCAATTGGTTTTTTCCTGAATCTTACCCGGAAGTAGAGGCTCCGAAGCTCTGGATGGCGGTGACCGGAACATAGTATTCTCCCACCGCCCAAGCCATAGCGCCGTTGTTCAGGCTGATGGAAGCCCGAACCCGCTGTTCTCCTTGGGTCAAGCGGACGTTGGCAAAGTCCAGGGTTACCACCACATCGTCGCTGGTCAATCCGGCGATGTCCTGAGGCAGCCCCACAAAGGTGATACTGCTGACCCGGTCGGTGTTGACAGTGACGGTGTAGTCGGAAGGCCGGTTGGCGGTGACGATGTTGGTACCCGCCAACACAGTGCTGTCCAGCTCGTCGGTAAAGGTCACCGTAACCTGCTGCAGCCCGCTGAGGTTGAGATAACCGGAAGGCAGACTCACCTCAAAGGTGTAGCTGTAATTCTGAAGGATGTTCCGCACATCAATCTGCCCCAAACTGATGGAATCAGGGGTGGTGCCACTGTCCACCGGCACTCCTACCGAGATAGTTTCATTGCTCATAGAGTAGTTCAACCGGTCCACATCCAGTCCGCTTGGCACATTGATATAGTCAAAGGTCAAGGGCAGGCTTTCCCGGCGGTACACCGGAATGGTGATCCGAGGATCCACTGCATCGACGGTGACGTTGCCGCTCTGTTCCAAACGGGCGTCGTTTTCGTCGTAGAACACAAAGTTGCCGGAAACAGTGGTGCTCTTGGTTAGAGTCATGGAGTCGGTGTTTTCCAGCACCACTCGCTGGATCTGTTCGATCTCGGCAGCAGGGCCGGTCAGGGTGACGGTAGTGGGATTGCTGACCAACTCGCCCATAAAGGTGCCTTCCAAGCCCACCGTCTTGTTGGAGACGCTGGCTTCCACCAAAAAGCTGGCTTCCTCAAACCGGTCCAGGGTCACGTTCACCGTGGACTGCACCGGATAGTCTACATTATAAGTTTCATCATGGGTGTTATTTTTTACCACCGTTACATCCAACTGATAGGTGCCGGGTTCGGAGATATCGCTGGCGTCCACCGTAGCGGTGAAGTCATCCGCCGTCAGGTTGCCCACCGTGTAGATGGCGCCGGTGATTTGAGCGCTAACCAGCAGATCCTGCTGATCCACCACGTCCAGTCCGTTGAGCTGGGCGGAACCGGTAAGCTCTACCTGTACCGGAATCCCGTCAATTTGGGTGGTGACGTTAGGATCCACCACCAAGGAAACGACCAGCCAGGCAATAATACCCAGCAGCAAAGACAGCACCATCAACACTCGCTTCGAAGAGAAAAACCGTTGTGCATCGAACTTTTTCATCCGTCTTTCTCCTCCTGCTTGGGATTCTTTTTCCGCTTAGGCTTTTTATCTTTGCGCAGCAGCCGGTTTACCACAGTGTCCCGGACACTCTTTTCGTTTTCGCCGCTGCCGATCAGGTTGGTTTGCAAATACCGGGTGAGGCGGGCGGAATCAAATCCCCGCTCCATTTTGCCATCCACCACCACCGACACGGTGCCGGTTTCCTCGCTGACCACGATGACAATGGCGTCGCTGACTTCGCTCATGCCGATGGCGGCCCGGTGACGGCTGCCGAAATGGGTAGCAATCAGCTCCTCTTTCTGAGGCTTAGGGAGAAAGCAGGCCGCCGCCAAAATCTGGCCGTCCCGCATAATTACCGCTCCATCGTGAAGAGGGGTTTTATTATAGAAGATATTGCCGAACAGCTCCACGCTGGGAGTGGCGTTTAAAATCACCCCGGTGGCAATCTGCTCTCCTAACTTGATCTGCCGTTCAATGACGATTAAAGCCCCAGTGACGGTTTTGCTCAGCCGATCCACCGCCGATACGATAATGGGGATCACCGGCTCCCACTCTCCGGCATGACGGGCGTTTTCTGCGGTGAACACATTGCCCATTCTGGCTCTTCCCAAACGTTCCAAAGCCCTTCGAATCTCCGGCTGGAACAAAACGATAATGGCGAAGATACCGATCTGGAGGATGTTGTTCATCAGGAAGTTGAGGGTTTTCATGTCCAGCAAAAATGCCACCAATGTTAAAACCAAGATCAGCAGGATACCTTTGAGCAGTTGTTCCGCCCGGGTTTCCCGCACCAGTTGGATCCCCTTATAGATAATGAAGGAAATCACCAGAATATCCAACACATCAATAATGGGATTGAAGTTTTTGACCACGCTGACCAGCCCCAGCCAGGTGTCCTGAAAAAAGCTTCCCATGGTGTTACAGTTCCTCTCTCTTTGCGGTGGGGTTCGGATGTTGTCTTACTTTATTGTAACAAGAATGGCGGGAAAATGCAACTACCCCCAATTTGAAAAGAAGGCAAAAAGAGAGCCGCCATCACAGCAGCTCTCAAGAAAATTATTCTATTTAGTGAATTACCAGCCCGCACACCAGGGTCAGCACCGGCAGGGTGACGGCGCTAAGCAAAGTGGACAGGGTGAACATTTGGGCCGCCACCTGGCTGTCCCGCCGGTAACGGATGGCAAACAGGGTGGTGGAACTGGCCACCGGGGTGCCGGAGAGGATCACCAAGGTGGTTTTGGCCACCGGATCCATAGGGATAAACGCCACCAGCAACAGGGCGATGGCCGGGGCCGCCAGCAGACGCAGAGCGCTGATAAAGTAGTGGCGCAGGTGAACAAAGCAGTCCAGCAGCTTGGTTTGGGCCACCGCCGCCCCGCTGACCAGCATGGCCAAGGGGGTGTTCATATTGGACAAATCGTCGATCACCGTCATGGGGATGGAGGGGAGCTTTAACTGCAGCACATACAGCAGCACCCCGATAATGGTGCAGATCAAGGAGGGGTTGCACAGGGCCTTGATGGTCTCCTTGGTGTTCAGCTTCCCTGCCATCAGCAGCACCCCGTGGGTCCAGTTAAAGAGGGTGAAAGCGGCAAAGAAGGCGGTAAGGTAGAATACCCCATCTGCCCCGAACAGACTCTGCACCAGGGGGATGCCCATAAAGCCACAGTTGCCATAGATGGCGGCGAACCGCTCTACCCCCCGGTTTTCCCAAGGTTTGTTGGGCAGGATCCGGTGGAACAGCAGGATCATCAAGGCGTAACTCACCGCACTGAGCAGAAACACCAATCCTAGGTTGGAGAACTTGGAGGCGTCAAAGTCGGTCTGAAAGGTGGAGAGAATCACCATGGGGTTGACCACATAGAGCACGATAGAGGAGAGCTGGCCGGTGCCGTGGGGAGTGAGTAAGTGAATCTTGGCGCAGGTCCACCCCACCGCCAGCAGCAGAAACATAATGGCGATCTGCTGGAGAATAATGAGTGTGTTTTCCAAAGTAACGTCCTTCTTCCCTTTTCCAAAATAAAATAAGGTCATTTGCTAAAATTTTTGCCAGAACAAATTATAGTCGGGTTGAGGGAAGAATGCAAGAGCAAATCTTGAATTTGCAAGATTTTTTCTGAGAGCCCGGGCTGTCCCGGTGTCAAGGCCAAAACGGCCAAGATAAAAAAAGAAAAGGGCCGGTTTCCCTCCGGCCCCGAATCTTACTGGTTGTTTTTCTTAAAAATGCAGTACTTTCTTCAAATTCTTTTCGCTGCCCATCATAATGACGGTTTCGTCCCCGCCGAATTGATAGCTGGGATCGGTGACCGGGGTGACCTGCTTGCCCCGCTTTACCGCCAGCACGTTGATCTGCGCTTTCCGTCGGATTCCCAGATCCTGGATGCTTCTCCCCTTCCAGCCTTCCGGCACCGGCGCCTCTACAATGGAGTAGTCGTCGCTCAGCTGGATGTAGTCGAAGATGGTGTCCATACTGTAGCGGATGGCGGCCCGTTCCCCGGCCAACCGTTCCGGATACACCACCGCATCGGCGCCGTTGCGCAGCAAAAACTGCTCATGGACGCTGTCAATGGCACGGCTCACCACAAATTTGGCTCCGGAATCTTTCAGCAGGGTGGTGGCCATCAGGGAATGCTGGAAGCTCTGGCCAATGGTGACCACGCATAAATCAAAGTTGCGCACTCCCAGCCCGGCAATGAGCTGCTTGTCGGTGGCATCCCCGATCTGGATATTGGGGATGATCTCCGCCACCTGGTTGGCTCGGGTGGCATCCTGCTCAATAGCCAGCACGTCGTGGCCCATCTGGATCAGCTTTTCCGCCATGTGCTGCCCGAAAAAGCCCATGCCTAACATTAAAACGGATTTGGATCTCATGTCGCTCTCTCCTTTTTGCATACCCCCGGCGTTTCACTATGTTTAGGGGTAGTTGGCTCAACAGGGAAAATTCCAATGAACTTCCGCCCCGCTTCCCAAGAAAATCTTGAGGTTATACCGGACAACCAAGGCGAAACCCGGCAGCGCCGGCCCAAAAGCGGTGCTGTTTATCCAATGTTCACCGGTTCCTCCGGGTACTCCCGAGGCACCGTCACAGTCCGGCTGTTCATGGCATAGAGTAAAGTCAGCCCGCCGATTCGTCCCAGATACATCAAGCAGATCAACACAATCTGAGACGCAGCACTCAAAGTGGGGGTGACGCTCAGGCTCAGTCCCACGGTGCCCAGGGCGGAAGCCACTTCAAACATTCCTTCCACCAGACTCAGCCCGTCCAGACAGCAGAGGGCCATGGTACCCACCACAAACAGAGTCAAAAACATGCAAAGCAGTACCATAGTGTTCCGGAAAGCTCCATCAGGGAGCCGCCGCTTGCAGAAATACAGGTGTTCCTTTTTGGTCAAACAGCTGCGCAAAGATAGGAACAGCACGCCCAGGCTGGTAGTTTTAATACCGCCGGCGGTGGATCCCGGAGAGCCGCCAATGAGCATCAGCACAATCACCAGCAACAGGGACGCCTGGCTAAAGCCCCGCATATCCAAGCTCATAAACCCGGCAGTACGGGGAGTTACCGACTGGAAGAAGGCGGAGAGAATCCGCTCTCCCCAGTTCATCTCCGGCCATTTGGCGGGATTAAATTCGTAAAACAGGAAAAACAGGGTGGGCAGCAGAATCAGCAAACCGGTGACCACCAGCACCAGCTTGGTTTGCAGCCGGTAGTATTTCACATGGAGGCCATGCTGCTGAATGTCCTTCCACACCAAAAAGCCAATGCCGCCGATGATGATCAAAAAGGCCACAGTGAGCAGCACCACCGGATCGTTCCAGAAGGGGATCAAACTGCCTCCCGGCATCAACAGCCCGTTGATGTCAAAACCGGCGTTGCAAAAGGCGCTTACCGAGGTAAACACTGCCGCCCAAATGCCGTCTCCCCAACCCATGGCGGGGATAAAGCGGGTAGCCAGCAGAATGGCGCCCACCCCTTCGCAGATGGCGGTAAACCGGAAGATAAAGCCCACCAGCTTTACAATCCCTCCCATCTGAGGCGCCGAGATGGATTCCTGCATCAAAATTCGCTGCTGCAGGCCGATCCGCCGGCGGGAGATGGTAGCCATGGCCATGGCCATGGTGACGACCCCTAAGCCCCCCACCTGAATCAGCACCAGCATAATAGCCTGACCAAAGGGAGTATAGTAGGTATAGGGGTCAATGAGGGTCAGCCCCGTCACACAGGAGGTGGAGGTGGCGGTGAACAGCCCGGTGAGGAAGGGAGCGCCCTGTCCGTCCCGGGTAGCAAAAGGCAGCATCAACAACAGTGCCCCCAATAGGATCACCGCAGCAAATCCCAAGGCCACAATCTGGGCGGGAGATAGCTTTCGCATCAAACGATGAATCATGAGGAATACCTCTTTTCTGGGTGCTTTCTTGCAAAAGAAACCTGAAACCTCTCCTATACTAGCACGCAATGGGTAGAAAGGCAAGAAGAAATTTCGATTTCAGCGCAGAAAAGGAGTCGCTGTAAAATTATGACAAAAAACGCTGTAACTTTTTTGAAGTTTCGGAAAAATTTTAGACAAATGTGGATTTTATCGTTTACGAATTGGAAACTATTTATTAAAATATCCTATTTGTAATATCCTATCCCAGCTCCGAAAGCCGCTCTAACAGAAAAGGACGCCTTCAGCCGCCTCGCTTCTCCGTTGTACCGATGAAACAGTGCCGACCCACCCCCGGAAAAGAGGAACCCGCTCAACGGAAAAGAGACCGGGACAAACTCCGGTCTCTCCAATCACTGCTCCTGCATCTGTTTCTGCACTGCACGGTGCTCCCCTTCAATTTCCTGGTAGAGCTGTTCCAGGGTCCAATTCCGATTGTGGGGCGTAACCATAGCCTTGTAGGGCCAGGCCAGTTTCGCTTCCCGCAATTCTCCCAGCAAATCGTCCAGCTCCCGGTCGATAAGCCCGCTCAGCAACAACAAAGGCGGATTTTCCCAAACACAGCCTTGGCTGTCGGGAGTTTCCAGCAAGGTTTCCACCTTGACAGTCCATCCTTCCTTTCCCGGTATCCGACAGGTAATCCCAAACCTATCGCAGATCCCAATGGTAGACACGGCGGGTTCTTTCTTAGGATCCACACCCCACAATAATGCTCGTTTTTGACGTACAATTCTCGCTTTCATATTCCGCTCCTTCCTTCGGGAATCTCCCCAAAAAGCAGACAACTTTTGCCCGCTAAATTAAAATTCTATGAAAAATCCTTGAAAAATTCTAGGTTTCACCGAAATTTTTACCAAGTTTCTGGTAACATGACCGTACAACTTCATGAAATGTTAATAAAAAAACGCTTGTAATTTCACTTACCCTCCGCTATAATGAAATCATAGAGAGTTCTACCCACCCTGTTACCGAACTCTCCCTGTTCTGTCCGCCCCAAGAAAGGAAGTGGCCGGTTATGATGCACCGCAAATATCTTTTGATTGTTCAAAGCCCATCCGGTCCAATTCGGTTTGCCATGGTGCTGAGTCTTTCTCCGGGAAGATGCAGCGGTTACTGCGAATTTCGGGGCAATATCGTCCCCATTGAAACTGTGCAGATTGATTCCCGTCAGCAAGTAGAGCTGAAGGGTACGGCGCCGATTTCTTCCGGCTGGTTTCGTTATCGGGTCAGCATTCCCATGGAAGAATCCTCCTTTGATTCCACCATGGAAATTGGCGGCAACGATACCATGCGCCTCCACGGGAAGGTTGCATAAATCCGCTTCTCCTGGCTTGTCCATCATAATAACGAAGAGCAGTAAAAGCTGTGACGGGTTTCCGCCACGGCTTTTTCTGTCCTCCGCAAAAGGGCAAACGGCGTCGGACTTTTCCTGATCTTGACAAACTGCGAAAAAACAGGTATAACAAAATCAGAAAGGCGATAGGCTTGCCAATCTATCTAAACCAACAACAGTTCGATCTGAAGATTTGCTATTGAGATAGCCGCTTTACGTACCAGGTAAGCGGCTATCTTTTTTGTCCGTCACTGCTTTTTGGCAAGGCTAAGTAAGACAAAAACGATCACTAAAATGATAAACAAAACCCACATTTTCCGTTTCCTTCTGTTCCGGCCACCGGCGGCCCGCATCCGTTAAGGCTTCGTCCTTACCAGCTTCCCCCGAGGGAAAGCCTTTATCTGTTTCAACGATTGTGGCCAAAAAGAACCGCTTCGCGCCAAACTAATTTCAGATGGAAGAACTTTGCCCTTCAGCCAAATCAAAACCACAATTATTCACATTCATTCTTCACTGAAATGTCAACTTCGTTGACGTTTCACCCTCTGTCCTTCATCACCTGGTTCTTTTTCCGCTCCTCCAGCACCTTGGCCTGTTCTTCGGCATTCAAAAACTTCATGCCGCTTTCCTCGGTGTGGAAACCTTCGGTGGAGCTGTCCGCCTTGAAAAAGACGGTGAGTGTCTGGAGCAGCAGCTTGATGTCCTGCCACAGGCTGTAGCTTTCGATATACATCAAATCCAGCACCAGCTTGTCCTTGGGGGTGGTGTTGTACTTGCCCATGATCTGGGCCAAACCGGTGAGCCCCGCCTTCACCCGCAGCCGGTACTCAAACTCCGGCAGCTCCTGGGTGTACTTGTCCACGTTTTCCAGCATCTCCGGCCGGGGCCCCACCACGCTCATCTCTCCCTTGAGGATGTTCAGCAACTGGGGCAGCTCGTCCACCCGGAATTTTCGCAACACCTTCCCCACCTTGGTGATCCGGTCATCATCGGTGGTGGCGCTGATGTTCTCTACATTGACCTTCATGGTGCGAAACTTGATAATCCGAAAAACCTTTCCATGTTTGGTGGCCCGGTTCTGCTTGAAAAACACCGGCCCCCCGTCTCCGCACTTAATGGCGATGGCGCAGATCAAAAAGATGGGGCTGGTAATCACCAAAGCCACAATGCTGATGACCAGGTCCATGATCCGCTTGAGCAGCCGCTGCTCCAAGGTCAAATCGGTGGCTTCCCAGCTTAAAAAAGACTTGTCATCCAGCAGCACATGGTTGGAGTTCACCTCCACTACGTCCCCCAGCTCGGGGTTGAAGTAAATGTTCTTCTGATTTTGATAGCAATATTCCAGCAAGGTGGTGCGCTGAGTGGTGGGTACATCGTAGAGAAAGATAGTGTTGCACCGGTCGATCATGGGAAAGATATCCGGAGCGTCGTAAGCCCGCACATGAGCCACCCGGTACTGCCGCAGATAGTGCTTCAACTTGGGGGCAATTTGGTCCAGACTTTGCTGGGAGGAGGTGATGATCAGCACCTTCTCAGGAGGGGTAATCTTAAAATAGAGGTAATTTCCCAGATAGGTAAAGGCCACAATGGCCAGCACCTGGAGCAGGAAAATATAGATTAGGTAATGGAAATCCGCCAAGGTGAATTGGGCATAGCGGTTTTCGTTGGTGTTCATGATACACAGCTGGAGGTAGGTGATCAAGTCAGTGACCAGCGCTGACAGGGACATGGAAAAGATAATGGGCTTGCTCTTTTGCTTGCCAATATTGTATCCCCCATAAATGGACATCATGGCGATTCCCGCTACTGCAAAGGTCAAGCAGGTAGTGGCCAAAGTCCGAGAGGGGTGGCGCAGGGCAAAGTTGGGAATGGCGTAAAAGCCCAAAAACAAGCCAAACAGCACCAAAAACAAACTAATTTTTAAGCAAAACACCAACAGGCGTCGATAACTTCTCACAAAATAACCTCCGTTTCCAGGAGAAAAATAGTTATTATAATATTACCACAGAGAAGAAGGAGATGCAATAGGGGATGCCCCCAACACCTCAAAAAGCTTCTTTTTAGCCCAAAATCAAAAGCGGCCCTTGCCGGAACCGACACAACAGGCCGCTTTGATAAACTGATATTTACGGAAAGATCAAGGGGTGTTGCCCGGTTCTTCCTGGGAATTTGTATCTTCCTCTTGTTCGCTCATCTGATAGCGCCATTTCAGATACCGCTGTCCGGCAGCAGGCTGCACCGGCAGGAAGGCTTCGCTGCGGTGACGGCGGGGCAGCACGGCATAGTTGGCGGGATCCTTGCGGCGAAGCACCATCCAGGCCGCCACCCAGATCACCAGCAGTCCCCCGCCGATGCCGGTGACGATTAAGCCCTGAGTCAAACCGGGGGTGGTGTAGGTGAAGGTGATGGTATTTTCCCCTGCCGGCACCAGCACCGCCATAAAGCCCACGTTGGCCTTGACAATTTCCGCCGGCTGGCCGTTGACCGTGGCGCTCCAACCAGCGTCGTAAGGCACCGAGAAGAACACTAGATTGGCGGCGTCCAGGGAGATAGCGGCTTCAAAGCCGGTGTGGTCCCAGGTGAAGCTGTGGCAGGAGGAAGAAGCCCGCTCCTGGCAGTTTTGCAGATACTCCGCCTGGCCAATGTTCACCCGGGCGTAGTCGCTTTGCTGCTCCATCAGTCCCCCGTACAAAGCGGCGTCCTCGTCGGACAGACAGAGGGCCTCCAGCATCACCTTGTCCCGGCTTTCTTCCGGATAGGTTTCCAGCTGGGTACGGGTAATATATTTATCGTAGGTGAAGCCCATGGGAATGAAGTAGTCGTTTTGGTAAATATCCAGGCCGTTCTGGGTATCCAGATAGGTAAAGCCGGGCAGATTGGGATTATCCTCCCCGGACTGAACAAAGCAGTACCGAACGCTGGTGAGCCCCCGCAGGCCGAAGTAACTGAGATCCGGCCGGCTGGCCACATCCCGGTTCACTCCGATGGCGTCGTAAAACTCCATAATGGACCCCTCCACCACCGAATGGAAGCACTGGATGGTGGAGTACCCCCAGTTCATGGGAGCATTGTCCAGCATACCGTCTTCGTCCACCCGGAAGAAATAACCGGAATCCAAATCAAAGGGGGCGGACAGGGCAATGCCCTGGTCGGTGAGGGCGGTGTAGTCGTCCCCGTGGCTGCGGCCTAACCCCAACAGCAGCACCCCTTCCCCAAAGATCACCACACAGACACAGAGAGTAGTGATCCGGGTAAACTGCTTAAACTTCATCTTCCCCCGCAGCTTCAGCAGCAGGAACACCAGCACCAGACTGGCGGCAGCAATGGCCATGTAGGCCCAATACCGGTCTGGGAAGTTGGTCATGCTGAAAAATTCCAGCTCCCCATTTTCCCCATAGCTGGGCAGGATCCCCAGAATCAAAAACAGCCCCACTACAACGCCGCAGAACTTGATGCCGCCGGTAAAGGGCACCTGGACGTCCTCCAGGCTGATAACTGTGGCCAAACACAGCATCAGGATAGGCATGTAAAACCACCGAGCATAGTACTCGGTGTTCGCCATGGAAAACAGGCTGTTCAGCAGCGGCACAAAGGCCATGATGGCGCAAATAGCAATCAGCCGTTTCAGCCAGGTCTTTTTGTGGCTCTTAAAGTACACCACCACCCCGGTGAGAGAGAACAACGGCAGGTAGGCGCTTACCGAAGCCCACCGGGAGTTGCTGTCTGGGAAGAAGTTAGCACGGGCAGGGATGTCCGGTGGGAAGAACAGGCTTTGGAGAATCAGTCCGTACCGTTGGACACGGTCGTAGAACAAAGCGTTGTACCCCAAAAGGATGTTGTCCACCCGGGGATTCTGCATCACCATCATGGCGCTGGGCAAAAGCAGGCAGCAGGAGAGCAGCAGTCCGATCACCGCCTCCACCACCAAGGCCAGAAATCCCGACAAAGTAAGCCGGAAATCCTTGGACAGACAGCGCAGCACAAAGTAGATCAAACAGAAGATCACCTGGCCGAAGAAGAAATAATAGTTGACCACTCCGCACAACCCCACTGCCAAGGCAAACCAGCCCCGCCGTCGGTTGATCATGGTTTCCTCCATGGCAATCAGCAGCAGGGGGAAGACGATCGCCGCTTCGTGGAAGTGGTTGAAGAACACATTGTAGATCTGGAATCCGGAAAAGGCGTAGAGCAGTGCCCCGATGGCAGCGGTGGAGTCCCGCTTGGTGAACCGCTTCAGATAGCCGTAGCCGGTCAAAGCTGCGGCGGCAAACTTCAGCATCAGCAGAGGCGCCATGGCAAAGGGCACCCACTGGATGGGCAGGAGCATGGAAAGCCAGAAAAAGGGGCTGCCCAGCAGGTAGAAGGAATAGCTGCCCACAAAACCGCTGCCCAGGTCGGTCCCCCAGTCCCAGCCCAGGGGGCCTTCGGTGAGGTAGTCGTGGGCGTGAAGATAAAAGGGGATCTGCTGAACGTTGAAGTCCCCGTAGTAGAAAAAGTAGCCCCCGTCCAAAATCACAAAGGGCAGGAAAATCAGCCCTGCCAACAGCAACGAAAGCAAAAACAGCTTCAGGTAGGGCAGAGGTTTCCGGGAAAGGGTGTGGGTCATAAGTACACCTCCAGGGTAGGATGGATTGGATTTGACAATCATTTTCAACCAAAAATCCGTTGGGTTTTCACTGGTTTTCGCCCTTGCTTTTTGGGCGGCAAAGTGGGAACCGTAATGATGGCTTTTGGCAATCATTATAGCATACCCCCACTCCCCTTTTCAAGAAAAGGAAAAAAGAAGGAGCCGCCACCAGGGCAGCTCCCATTGGTTATTCCGAGGAAAGGGCGGAAGAAGTTTCTTCCTCCGGGGATTTTAAACGAGATTCAAGTAGTTCGGCCTATGAAAAAACAATCTTATCTATTTTTTCATTTTACACTATTACGGATTGTAAGGCCGATTTTCCGCATAAAAATTCCCACCATTTGCATATACTGTAATTTTATCGTAATAAATCCATCTGCTGATC